>NZ_AEJC01000023.1 GCF_000317595.1 Streptomyces ipomoeae 91-03
CACTGACCCCGCCGTTTCTTACGGGCCTCGCCGTTTCTTACGGGCCTCGCCGTTTCTTACGGGCTCCGCCGTTTCACATCGGCTGCGTCTCAATCGGTGCTGACCACCACCGTCTTGGCCGCCTTGTCGTGCAGGCCCTGCTTGTAGGGCTTGTCGAAGAAGCTCCAACCGCCCGCGATGGCGGTCCAGATGCAGGCGCAGCAGAAGGCGAACGGGAGCCACAGCACCGCCGCGCGCAGGAGCGCGGTCTGCACGGAGGGCGTGGAGCCGTCGCTGAGGTTCGCCACCCGTAGCTTCATCAGCTGCTTGCCGAGGGTCTGACCGCCCCGGACCGTGAAGTAGGTGTCGTACCCGATGTAGAGGATCGCGGCGAGCGCCTCCTGGACGAGGGACTTGCCGTAGTCGAAGTCGCCCGAGTCCAGCGTGTACTGGCCGACCCTGACCGCCCACGCCAGCAGCCCCACCACGATCCCCACCAGGATCATGTCGATGATCCGCGCCAGCACCCGCTTCCCGCTGTCGGCGAGCGGCGGCATGCCCGTCAGCGGGTCGGTGGGGTACTGCCCGCCACCGTAAGGGTCGCCCCCGTAGGGGCCACTGCCGTAGGGCGGCGGCTGACTGCCGTACGGCGGTTGCTGCGGCGGGGTGTCGTACGGGGAGCCGCCGCCCGACGGCGGGGGCGGCTTCTTCTTGAACGGGTCGTCCTCCGGGGGCTGACCGGAGCCG
>NZ_AEJC01000024.1 GCF_000317595.1 Streptomyces ipomoeae 91-03
CCTCGGCGTCGCAGGGCGGTCGGCGCCGCTCAGTGGCCGGTGCCGCCCGGCGGCCGGGTCAGGCCTTCGCGCCCGCGACCTCCGCCCGCTCGGCCGGGCCCTCGGCGGCCGGGACCGTCGGCTCGGGGCGGCGCTTCGGGATGAAGGAGGCGACCACGAAGGCCAGCAGGGCGGCGCCGGCGCCGATGGCCATGACGACCTTGAAGCCGTTCTCCGAGGGGAGGGCGTAGCCGCCGAAGTCGGTGGTCATCTGGGCCAGGATGACGCCGGCGATGGCGCTGGCGAAGCTGGTGCCGAGGGAGCGCATCAGAGTGTTGAGGCTGTTGGCCGCGGCCGTTTCGGACTCCGGCACGGCACCCATGATCAGGGCGGGCATGGCGCCGTAGGTGAAGCCGACGCCGCCGCCGATGACGCAGGAGACCAGGACGAGGTGCCAGACCTCGGACATCAGGACGATGTTCAGCCCGTACCCGGCGGCCACGATCAGCGCGCCGATCATCAGCGTGACCTTCGGGCCCTTGGCCTTGGTGATGCCCGCGGACACGGCGGACATGGCCATCATCACCAGACCCTGCGGGGCCAGCACCAGACCGACGGTCAGCATGGACTTGCCGAGGCCGTAGCCGGTCTGCTCCGGCAGCTGGAGCAGCTGCGGCAGGACCAGGGACATCGCGAACATCGAGAAGCCGAGCGCGACCGAGGCGAGGTTGGTGAACAGCACCTGCGGGCGGGCGGTCGTCCGCAGATCGACCAGCGGCTGCTCGGCCCGCAGCTCGTAGAAGCCCCACGCCGAGAGGATCACGACCGCGGCGGCGAACAGACCCAGCGTCGTACCGCTGGTCCAGCCCCAGTCGGCGCCCTTGGAGACGGCGAGCAGCAGCGAGACGAGTCCGGCGGACAGGCCCAGCGAGCCGAGCAGGTCGAAGCGACCGCCGGTGCGGACCTTCGACTCGGGGATGAACAGCAGGACCAGCAGGAAGGAGACGGCGCCGAGGGTGGCGGAGGTCCAGAAGAGGATGTGCCAGTCCCAGTTGTCCGCGATGAACGCGGCGGCCGGCAGACCGAGCGCACCGCCGACACCGAGGGAGGCGCTCATCAGCGCGGTGGACCCCGCGAGCCGCTCCGCGGGCAGCACGTCACGCATGATGCTGATGCCGAGCGGGACGACGGCCGCCGCCAGACCCTGCAGTCCACGTCCGACGATCATCGGCACGAGGGAGTCGGCCAGTCCGGCGACCACCGAACCGGACACCAGCAGCACGATGCTGACCAGCAGCATCCGCCGCTTGCCGAACATGTCACCGAGCCGTCCGACGACCGGCGTCGCCACCGCCGCCGCGAGCAGTGTCGCGGTCACCGCCCACGCGGTGTCCGACGTCGGCGCGTCCAGCAGTCTCGGCAGCTCCGGCACGATCGGGATGACCAGGGTCTGCATCAGCGAGACGACGATTCCGGCCAGTGCCAGTACCGCCACCACGGCGTTCGGCCGAGCGGGAGTGGACGCCCCCGCGTCGGCGGGTCGGGCAAGGGGGTGGGACATGGCGAGGCCTCCGTCAGGAGAGGGTCGGACGGTCGGAGGGGGAAAGGGCAAGACTTGAGCTTGCTTGACTTACTCAACGATAAACGTATTGCTTGACTTACGCAAGTTATTTTTCCGGGTGGTGATGTGCCGAGAGG
>NZ_AEJC01000025.1 GCF_000317595.1 Streptomyces ipomoeae 91-03
GGACCTCAAACAGGCACAACCTCGGAGTTCACCGCACTTCAGCGCCGCTTGCAGGCCGGCCCGGCTCGCACACGGTGTCCCTCCCCCTGAGGGACACCCATTTCACGGACTCACGGCCCCGAGCCCACCGCCCGGATGGCGGACTTCCGTCGCCCCGGCGATGGGAACACCTGAGAAGGGCCACCGAGGAAGGGAGCGGCGCCATGGCCAAGAACGCCCACGTGCGCCACAGCGGCGACGGCAAGGCATTCTGGATGCTGAACAGCCTCTACGAAGTCAAGGCATCGAGTGACGAGACCAACGGCGCGATGACCGTCATGGAGATGACCATTCCGGAGGGGATGGGTCCCCCGCCCCACACCCACCCCGGAACCGAGAGCGTATATGTCATCGAGGGGACGCTGCGCTACCACATCGCCGATGAAACAGTCGAAGCCGGTCCCGGGTCCTTCATCCATATCCCCGAGGGCACATTGGAGAGGTTCGAGCCCACCAGCACGGTACGGCTCCTGATCACCTACACTCCAGGCGGTATCGAAGGATTCTTCGCCGAGGCGGGTGAACCGGCCGAGCGACGGGAGCTGCCGCCCCAGTCCGATGTGCCGCCGGACGTTGATCGCCTCATCGAGATCGCCAAGCGGCACGGAGTCCAGATGCAGCCGATGCCGGGCGCCTAGCTCGTAGGGCCGGCCGGACAGGTCCTCGTCGCAGGCGCTCAGAGAGCCGTCGACAGCAACGCCTCGGGCACGGTCCGGGGCCGTCGGCGCTGCGGCCCCGGACCATGGCTGCGGCGCTGCGGCACGAGTTGATTCGCCGCTGCGTCCGCAGCGGCAGTTTTCGGCCAAGACCGCCGCCCCCGGACACACATCGGCCCCGACCGCATCGGGTACTCGCTGGTCACCGGCGTACGAAGGGCGGCGAGTGACCATGGCGAACGATGTCCTCGAGCGAGGCGACATCTACTTCGCGTACCGGCCCCGAGTCGAGCAGGAGCAGGTCCACGACATCGAAGAGGTCCAGCGCCTCTTCGTGATCCTTCAGCCTTCCGACGGCGATCACAGCCGCCGTCTCGTCATCGGACGCAAGCACCTGCCCCAGCCGGAGGAACACGAGCGGCTCTGGGGCTTCGTCGATGAGGTGGTCGGCCGACCGGAAACCGTCGAAGAGGAACTGGAGCGGCGGACGTACGACACCCGAACGCGCGGCAAGCGGACGCAACCCGAGGCGCGGCCGGCTGGAGAAGGCCGCTACGCGATCGTCCGGCACGGCAGCCACACCCATCTGAGCTACGAACTCGAGCTGCCCGAACAGCCTGGTGCCGTCCAGCAGGAGCTGACCATCGAGCCCGAGGCGAGCTACATCCTCGCGATCAAGAATCCTTTGGCCGGCGCACCGGCGGAGGCAGGCCTTCCCCCACAGCAGCGGCCCGACCTGCCGGGCCGGGAGCAGGAACGGTTCGGGAGGCGGCGGTTCACCGACGCCGATCCTGAGCTGCTCGACCAGGAGGGCATCGAGTTCGTACTGATCGGCGCCGCCCACGACGTCGAGGAGGAGCTGGACGTCCGGCTCGACACGGAGGCCGAAGACGCCGAGTCGGCCGACATCTTCCCGCCGACTGCACATGCCACCCGAGAAGCACCCCACGGAACCGCTGACGGAGGGCGAGTGGCGCTGACCAGCCTGCCACGTGCGGCGCTCCTGGCGCCGGCGCGGGGCGACGAAGCCGTAGGGAGGCTGAGCCGGCCGACAGCACGCTCGTAGGCCTGTACCGGGCTCGCAGGCCTGTACCGGGCTCGCAGGCCTGTACCGGGACCGGCGGGAACACGACGGCGAGCGGCCGGAGGGGCCCTACTCGCTCACGGCTCCCGGCGAGGGATGGCGAGTTCACGGCCGCGGTAGAAGCCTTCGCGCTCGTCGACGACGTACGGGGCCATGGCCGCACGCCGCTGCGCCTCCGCCTCGGAGGTCCGCCAGGAGTCGCATGCGTCCTTGGAGTCCCAGAACGACACCCCGGTGATCTCCTGTCCGTCCTCGGACCAGTACGCGAAAGCGCGACGCAGCCCCTGTGGGGAGGGCTCCGGTCGCCACGACGTCTCGAAGTCCTCCAGGGTGCCCGGCCGAAGGTGGCGCGTCGTAACCCAGACGAACTGCTCCTCCATGGAAGCCTCCTTTGCAGCGTCGGCCCGGCTGGGCGTGCCCCCTCTTCGACCACCGTAGATGCAGAGCACCAGTTGTGCCCGCGTGAGATGCGGAGCACCACTTGGACCCGCGTGCCGCGACGGTGCCGTACCGGCGGGCACCGTCACGAAGCGCGCAGCTGAAGGTCACCCCTTCCGGCCCAGCCATTCGGCGAGTACCGCGGCCTGGCTGTGCTCCACGTCCTTGGTGGCCGTCAGCAGCGTGAGCTTGTCATGGGCAGCAACATCCCGCAGGTGCTCGGCCGCCTCGCGGTGCTCCGCGTCACGCAGTTCCGCCAGGTAGCGGCGGCGGAACTCGGTGAACCGGCTGGGCTCATGGCCGTACCAGCGGCGCAGATCGCTCGACGGGGCGACATCACGCAGCCACTCGTCCAGATGAGCGTCCTCCTTGCGCATGCCCCGCGGCCAGACACGGTCGACGAGAATCCGCTTGCCGTCGTGAGGAGTGGTTTCTTCGTAGACTCGCCGGTAGGTGATCTGCTCGGCCATGGCGGCGCCCTTCCCACCACATCGGGCTGCACGAGGATCCGTCCGACCTCTCCATTTTATCGGTGACCGCCTTTGTCGTTCATCGGTGGCGCCTTTGTCGGTGACCGCCGCACTGGCCGGTGGAGTGCCTGCTGAGAGCAGGCCCGACCGCTCGCGCGCTCGTCACAGGGAGGGGAAGGGAGGCGGAATGGGACATGCGAGGCGGTCAGTCGGCGACCGAGGAACATGACTTCCCCGCGGTGACGGCTCCCCGGACGGGCACACTTCGTGACTTGGACGCCGCGGTGGCCGCCTGCCGGGCCTGCCCTCGGCTGGTGGCCTGGCGGGAGGAGGCCGCGCGCCTCAAGCGCAGGGCATTCAGGGACTGGGAGTACTGGGCCAGGCCGGTGCCCGGCTTCGGCCCGCCGGACGCGTCGCTGGCGATCATCGGACTCGCTCCGGCCGCGCACGGCGGCAACCGCACCGGGCGCATCTTCACCGGTGACCCGTCCGGCGACGTTCTCTACGCCGCCCTGTACGACCTGGGTCTGGCATCCCAGCCGACCGCCACACACCGCGACGACGGGATGGAGCTGTACGGGGTACGGATCACCGTGCCGGTGCACTGCGCACCGCCCGCCAACCGGCCCACCACCGCCGAACGCGACACCTGCCGCCCGTGGCTCGCCCACGAGCTGGAGCTCCTGCGCCCGACGCTGCGGGCGATCGTGGTGCTCGGAGCCTTCGCCTGGCAGGCGCTTCTGCCGGTGCTGGCCGACGCGGGGTGGCGGCTGCCCCGCCCCCGCCCGGTCTTCGGGCACGGCGCCGAGGCGCTGGTCCGCGATGCCGACGGCGACCAGGAAGTGCGTCTGATCGGCGGCTACCATCCCAGCCGACGCAACGTGTCCACCCGCACCCTCACCCCCGGCATGCTCCGGAACGTCCTGCGGCGCGGCGCCGAGTCGGCCGGACTGCCGGTGCGGACCGAACGCCAGGGCACCCCGCCCTGACGTTCCAGACGTTGAAGTTCATCCCGGCCACCACCCGAGCGTCGTCCAGTCCGTCCAGTCCGTCCAGTCGGAAGGCGATGGACGAAGGCGATGGACGAAGGCGATGAACGACGACGACGGCCTTCGCGCGTGTGCCGCGCGAAGGCCGTATGCGTGGTCAGCAGGGACGGATGTTCCGCACCGGTGCCCAGTTGACGCCGGTGGTCTGGACGCTGCGGGCTGCGGGCATCCACCAGGTCGACCCGTTCGTGAAGGTCAGCAAGGGCTGAGTGCCCGCGGTCTGGTTGTTGTCCCACGAGCCCGTGGTGACCCAGGGAATGCTCCACGTCACGCCGCACCTGTACATGCCGATGTTCGCGCCGCTCAGGTTCTGGTTCTGGTACGCGCAGAACCATCCGTAGCGCGCTCCGCCCACACACTCGGTGGAGTTGGGCCCTTCCGCGGCCACGCCCATGTCTCCCAGCTGCCGGGGCTGCTTCTCGCCCGGTACGGGGATGTTGAGCACCGCGCCCTTGAGGTCGATCTGGTTGGGCGAGATCTGGGTGCCCTTTCCGTCCAGCTTGGTGAGGTAGGCGTCCACCTCGTTCTGCAGACCGGTGGCCTGCTCGACGCTCAAGCCGGCCTCGCGGGCCTCGGCGACGAAAGCCGCGCGGCCGTCGGGCGCGGCGCTTGCCACGCTGGTGCTGACGACTGTGGCCAGGACCGTCATCGTCATCGCGAGGATGGTGCTCGCCAGGCTTGCTCTTGTCTTCCTGTACACGGTGTTCCTTTCGTCGTCGGATACAAGGAGCCCGCAGCGGTCTCTAGCAGGTCGGGGAGTCCATGATCCGGATCCTGCTGACCACCCAGCTGTTGTTGTCGACCCAGTTGTTCGGCTGCAGACAGAGCGTCGAGCCGTTGGTGTAGTACAACAGCGCCCCGTCGTCATTGCGGGAGTTGAAGACCCACTCGGAGTTGTAGCTGCGGGAACCGAGGTTCTGGGGGCTGCTGGTGATGTCCTGGTAGGCCGCGGTCGGCACCCGTGCGTTCCAGTCGGCGTCGGTGAGGTAGAAGCAGACTCGCGGCCAGTTGCATCCATAGGCCGTGTCGGCCGAGGCGGTGGGAGCCGTGGCCAGGCCGGCGGCGGCGAGCGACGCGGCTGCCGCCCCGATGACGGCGATTCGTTTGATCACGCTCATGATTCCTCATTCCTTCCAGCAGGTGGGCAGGCCAGGGATGGGCTCGTAGTTCTCCCGGGCAGGGATTTCGCGTTGGCATGCGAACCAGGTGTCGCCCGCGTACAGACAGCCGCTGCAGTCGGTCACGGAGGACCGATCGGCGTCGAAAGAGCTACGGCGGCTGCGGTGACGCGGCGGTCGGACCGTCCGCTCCAGGTGTAGCGGCCCGCACGTTGTTCGCGTTCGGTCACTGGTGCCGAACAAACAACTCCTGAAAAATGCGAAGAAGCAGTGCACGCTGCGGCACGGGGGAACGGGGAGCCACGGGGAGCTGCGGGGACCATCGGGGAGGTGCGGCGATGCCGCGCAGAGAGAGACCACTGGACGCGGGGGACGGTCCGTTAGTCGAATTCGCCGCGGGATTACGGCAGTT
The DNA here is from genome assembly GCF_000317595.1 of Streptomyces ipomoeae 91-03. Taxonomy (GTDB): domain Bacteria; phylum Actinomycetota; class Actinomycetes; order Streptomycetales; family Streptomycetaceae; genus Streptomyces; species Streptomyces ipomoeae. The sequence goes on from NZ_AEJC01000025.1 coordinate 5,267, forward strand.
GAGGCGGAAGGCCGGCAATCCGCCGTACCGGCGACTGGCGGAGCAGGCGCACTACTCGATTTCGACCCTGTCCTCCGCCGCGTCCGGGCAGCGGCTGCCGACGCTGGCGGTGACGCTCGCGTACGTACGCGCCTGTGACGGGGACGCCGAGGAGTGGCGGGAGCGTTGGCGGGAGGCCGCGGAGCTTCTCGGGGCGGAGGGGGATCCTGCTGCCGGGGCGGGGAAGGAGGCCGGGCCGCCGCCTCCGTACGCGGGGCTGCGGTCCTTTCGGGAGCAGGACTCCGAGTGGTTCTTCGGGCGGGAGCGGCTGTTGGAGGAGCTGGTCCGGCGGCTGGAGCGGCAGCGGTTCATGGTGGTGATCGGGGCTTCGGGGTCGGGCAAGTCCTCGCTCTTGCGCGCCGGGTTGGTGCCGCGGCTGAGAAGAGCGGCGGGTACGACGGTGGTCGTACTGACGCCGGGGGCGCGGCCGTTGGAGGAGTGCGCGGTGCGGCTGGGGGCGATGGCGGGCCTCACGCCGGGTGCCCTGTATGAGGAGTTGATGGCGGACCCGGAGAACCTGGGGCGTGTGGTGCGGCAGATCACCGCCCGGTCCGCCCGGTCCGCCCGATCCGCCGGTTCCGGCGCGGCCGACGACAGCGACGGCCACGGCGACGGCGACGGCGACGGCGACGGCGACGGCGACGGCGACGGCGACGGCGACGGCGAACTGGTGCTGGTCGTCGACCAGTTCGAGGAAACCTTCACGCTCTGCCGGGACCCCGGCGAGCGGAACCGCTTCGTCGAGGCCCTCGTCGCCGCCGCTTCGGACGGCAGTGGCCGATGTCGTGTCGCACTGGGGGCACGGGCCGACTTCTACGCGCACTGCACCCACCACGCGCTCCTGGTGGAGGCGATGCGCGACGCACAGGTGCCGGTCGGCCCGATGAGCCTGGACGAACTGCGCCGTGCGGTGATGCAGCCCGCTCAGCGGGCCGGGCTGACCGTCGAGGGCGCACTGCTGGCGACGCTCATCGCACAGGCACACGGCCAGGCAGGCGTGCTGCCGCTGCTGTCGCACGCGCTGCTTCAGACCTGGCGGCGACGGCGGGGCAACGCGCTGACACTGGACGCGTTCGAGGCGGCGGGCGGGCTGGAGGGCGCCCTCGCGCGCACCGCCGAGGAGTTCTACCAGCAGCTGGACGCAGGGCGGCAACAGCTGGCCCGGCAGGTGTTCGTACGACTGACCGCGCTGGGGGACGGGACGGAGGACACCCGGCGGCCCGCCCGCCTGGAGGAGCTGCACGGGCTGGCCGGGGCGGGCGACGGCGAGATCCGTGCCGTACTGGACCTGGCGGCGGGCGCACGACTGCTGACACTGGACCGCGAGCGGGTGGAGCTGGCCCATGAGGCGCTGATCCGATGCTGGCCCAGACTGCACCGCTGGCTGACGGAGGACCGCGAGGCCACCCGGACCGCGCGCCGGCTCACCGACGCGGCCCAGGCCTGGGAAGCACTGGGGCGGGAGCCCGGCGCGCTGTACCGCGGCACCCGTCTCGCCCTGGCCGCCGGGCTCGACCGTACGACGCTGTCCGTGCCGGAGCGGGAGTTCCTCGACGCCGGTCTTGCCGCCCAGGCGGCGGAACAGGCGGCGGTGCGGCGCCGGGCCCGGGTCCGTCACCTGGGCGTGGCGCTGCTGAGCGTCCTGCTCGTGCTGACCACCACGACCGCGGCCCTCGCCATACGGGCACAGCGGGCGGCGGACCAACAGCGTGACGTCGCCGGTTCCCAGCGCGCCGCCGAACGGGCCGCGGCGCTGCGCACGGTCAACCCGTCTCTGGCCGCCCAACTGAGCCTGGCCGCCTACCGCCTGTCACCCACCCCCGAGGCGCGCGGCAGTTTGCTCAGCACCTTCGCCACTCCGTACGCCACCGCGCTGACCGACCAGCCGGGCGCCGTCACCGCGGTGGCGTTCAGCGCCGACGGCCGCGTCCTGGTCACCGGCGATACCGAGGGGACCGTGCGATTACGGCGGATGCCTGATCCGCACCGGCCGGCCGAGCCGGTCACGTTGGCCCGCCTCGGCGGCGCCGTACACACGGTCGCCGTCAGTCCCGACGGGCGGCTGCTGGCGGCAGGAGGCGAGGACGGGACAGTGGTGCTGTGGGACATCGGCGACGTACGGCGGCCCCGGCTCGCGGCGCGGCTGCCGGTCGACGCCGGTCCGGTCGTCGGGGTGGGGTTCGGCCCCGGCGGACGTACCCTCGCGACCGCCGCTCGCGACGGGATCCGGGTGTGGCGTCTGTCGGATCCCCACCGACCGCGCGGCCTCACCACACTGGACGCGGGCGCCGACGTCACCGCGGTGGCGTTCCACCGGGACGGGCGGACACTGTCCACGGGGCATGGTGACGGGACAGTGCGGCTGTGGGAACTGGCCGCGTCGGGCGGGCAACTGCGCCGGCTGTCGACCTCAGCCGGTCACAACGGCCACACCGGCCGGGTGAACACGGTGGCGTTCACCCCTGACGGCCGCCAACTGGCCACCGGCGGCGCGGACTTCACCGTACGACTGTGGGACGTGGCCCGGCCGCGCCGGCTCCGCGCGACGCAGACGCTCACCACGCACACCGACGCGGTCAACGCCGTCGCCTTCAGCCCCGACGGCCGCCAACTGGCCACCGCCGGCACCGACGCCACCGTACGTCGGTGGGACATGACCGGTTCCGGTTCCGCCCGCGAAGCGGCGGTGCTCACGGGACACACCGGCAGCGTCGGCACGCTGGCCTTCGGTCCCGGGGGTCGCACGCTGGTCAGCGGCAGCGAGGACCAGAGCGCCCGCATCTGGGACCTGCCCGGCCCGGCCCTGACCGGCCACACCAGCTCGCTCTACTCCGTCGCCTTCAGCCCCGACGGCCGCCTGCTCGCCACCGCGAGCTACGACCGCACCGTGCGCCTGTGGAACCTCACGGACCGGCACCGCCCACGCGAACTCCCCCCGCTCACCGGCCACACCGGGCCCGTGAACTCGGTCGCCTTCAGCCCCGACGGCCGTACCCTGGCCAGCGCCAGTGCCGACGGCACCCTGCGACTGTGGACGCTGGGAGCGGCACAGCGCGCCCGACCACTGCGCACCGTTCCCGGTCGGATCGGCCACATCAACACGCTGGCGTTCAGTCCCGACGGTCGCACCCTGGCCACCGGCGGCGAGCAGGGGGCCGTACGCCTCTGGAACACGACGGACGTACGCCGCCCCCGCCCGCTGTCCGCCCTGCCGGGAACCAGCGCCGTGGACTCCGTGGCGTTCGCCCCCGACGGCCGTACCCTGGCTGTGGCCAGCCGGAACCACACGGCCACCCTCTGGAACGTCACCCGCCGACGGCACCCGGCCCGCCTGGCGGTCCTCACCGGTCACACCGGTGCGGTGAAGTCGGTCGCCTTCGCCCCCGACGGTCGCACCCTGGCCACCGGCAGCGAGGACCGCACCGTACGGCTGTGGGACCTCACCGACCTCCGCCACCCGCTCACCCGCGACCGCCTCACCGGTTACGCCGACGGGGTCATGTCCGTCGCCTTCGCGCCAGGCGGCCGAAGACTGGCCACCGCCAGCGCCGACAAGAAGGTGCGACTGTACGGTCTGACATACCGCGGCGACGTCCGGGAACCGGTGCTGCTGACAGCCCACACCAAGCCGGTGGACGCCCTCGCCTTCAGCCCCGACGGCCGCACCCTGGCCACCGGCGGCGAGGACTGGACCGCCCTGCTGTGGGACCCCGACATCGAACGCGTCGCGTCCCGGATCTGCGGCACGGTCTTCCCGACGATCACCCGCGCCGAGTGGCGCCAATACTTCCCGCAGTGGAAGTACCGGCCGCCCTGCGGGAGTTGAGGGTGTTCCGCCGGACCGTTCTGATCCTGGTGTCCGGCTCCGGCTCCGGAACTGAAACCGGAACCGGAACCGGAACCATGATCGTCAGAACGCTGTTCTTGTACTCCACGACCGCTTCGCCGTGCCTGGCCCCGGCCGGCAGGGCGGAGTGGACGACTGTGCCGTAACGGAACCCGGTTGGACGGCCCGTCTCCGTGCTCCCCTCATCGCGCTCAACCCTCAGGGTCAGAACGGCTCCCGAGACACTGATGTCGACGTCCTCGGCCGGATCGATGCCCGGGAGGTCGGCCAGCAGCACGAACATCTCGTCGGTCGTTCGCTCTTCGACCCGGATGCCGCGCGTCCCCGGCGCGGTCTCCACCACGGGCAGCCCGGCCTCATTCCACGTGAAGAGGCCGGGCGGCGTCGGCATGTCCTGCAGCCGCTCGATCACGCCGCTCATGGCTACCTCCTCGTCCTCGCCGTTCCAGCGTCATGCGCCGAGGGCCGGACGTGCATGGGCCGACCGGCCCATGTCGAGGAGCCGATGGTCCCTGGTCGGCTGAAGCTGTGAACTCGCGCTGCGACCAGGGAGAAGACCGGTCGTGCTCGCCGTCGCACCCGGCGACTGAACCGCGCGGGCGGCTCCTTCCGGTCATACGACCTCTACCGGTATGCCACGGGCGCGGGCGTAGGCCACAAGGTGAGCCGTGGCGTCCGTGCCGTTGCCGGGTGACCCGTCCCGGACCGCCAGGATGTTCTGGCTCTCCTCGACGATCCGCTCATCGGCACCGATGCGGGCGTGCCGGTCAGCGGGATCGAGGTACGAGTCCGGTGGCGCTCCCGGCGAGGCGTTCCAGGCGAGCCTGTATCTCCCTCTCCACCAGCTCCAGCGTGGCCGGAAGCCTGTCCTCCCCTGTCGCGAACCGCCGGAGGCACGGGCATCTCCTCGTAGAGCCCCCGCACCTGCTCGTGATCGCCCGGTGCCACCGGGCGGATGCGCACGGTGGTGCCGTCCGCGAGCAGGGCGTGGACCGTGGGTCGGCTGAGCGCGTCGTCCGTCATGGCGGGTTTCTTCCAGGCCTCTCGACACCTCGCAGCATCCAGCGGACCGGAGGGCTGCCCCGTGGGCTGACCCGGGTGAGCCGAGGGCCGGTCGGCCCTGACCGTGGTTCGGAGGGGTCCCGCGTCCGGGGACGATCACGCTTCCTCGGGTACGACAACGACCGGGCAGGTGGAGTGGTGCAGCACCGCGTGGGCGACGCGGCCGAGTTGGAGCCCGTAGTGGCCGTGGCGGCGCCGGGCGCCGACGATCAGCAGGTCGGCATCGTGCGAGGCGTCCGTCAGCACCCTGCGGGCGGGGCCCTCGGCGGTGCGCCGGTGCACCTCGACGTCGGGCGGGGCGTCGTGCAGCGCGGCTTCCAGTGCCTCCACGGCGCGCTCCTCGTGCAGCCGGGCGGGTTCGCCGGCCAGCAGGGGATGGTCGATGGTCTCGTGCGCCGGGCGCCGCCAGGCGCGTACGGCGTCCAGGGGCACCCGGCGCAGCCGCGCCTCCTCGTAGGCGAAGCGCACGGCCGCCGAGTCCTTCGCGTTCTCACCGATGCCCACGACGATGCGGCGGTGAGTCCCGGGATCCGCCTGGTTGTCGTGGCCGCCACGCACCACGATCACGGGGCAGTGTGCGTGGCCGGCCACGGTCAGGCTGACGGAGCCCAGCAGCGCCTCGGCGAGCCCGCTGCGGCCACGGGTGCCCACCACCACGGC
>NZ_AEJC01000026.1 GCF_000317595.1 Streptomyces ipomoeae 91-03
CTCAGGTCGTGGACCGCCTCCGCCGAGCCCCCGGCCGCCGCTCACTCGGCCGCGTAACCGGATCCCCCGCCTCCAGTGCCGCGGCCCGCCGCCGCAATCCGAAGTCCGCCAGCGCCTCGGCCAGCTTGTGCACGGACGGCTCCGGAGCCATCACGTCCACCCGCAGCCCATGCTCCTCGGCGGTCTTCGCGGTGGCCGGACCGATACAGGCGATCACCGTCACGTTGTGCGGCTTCCCGGCGATCCCCACCAGGTTCCGCACGGTGGACGACGACGTGAAGAGCACGGCGTCGAACCCGCCGCCCTTGATCGCCTCCCGGGTCTCGGCCGGCGGCGGCGACGCCCGCACGGTCCGGTACGCCGTGACGTCGTCGACCTCCCACCCGAGCTCGATGAGACCCGCCACCAACGTCTCCGTGGCGATGTCCGCCCGAGGCAGGAACACCCGGTCGATCGGATCGAAGACCGGATCGTACGGCGGCCAGTCCTCCAGCAGCCCGGCCGCGGACTGCTCCCCCGAAGGCACCAGGTCCGGCTTCACACCGAACGCGACCAGCGCCTTCGCCGTCTGCTCCCCCACCGCCGCGACCTTGATCCCGGCGAAGGCCCGCGCATCGAGCCCGTACTCCTCGAACTTCTCCCGTACGGCCTTGACGGCATTGACCGACGTGAAGGCGATCCACTCGTACCGGCCCGTCACCAGCCCCTTGACCGCCCGCTCCATCTGCTGCGGAGTGCGCGGCGGCTCGACGGCGATCGTCGGCACCTCGTGCGGTACGGCCCCGTACGAGCGCAGTTGGTCGGAGAGCGAGGCGGCCTGCTCCTTCGTGCGCGGTACGAGGACCCGCCACCCGAAGAGCGGCTTGTTCTCGAACCACGACAGCCGGTCGCGCTGGGCCGCGGCGGAACGCTCACCGACCACGGCTATCACCGGCCGCCCGCCCTCCGGCGAGGGCAGCACCTTGGCCTGCTTGAGCACCTGGGCGATCGTGCCCAGCGTGGCGGTCCAGGTCCGCTGCCGCGTGGTCGTACCGGCGACGGTGACCGTCATCGGCGTATCGGGCTTGCGGCCGGCGGTGACCAGCTCACCCGCAGCCGCGGCCACGGTCTCCAGCGTCGCGGAGACGACGACCGTCCCGTCGGACGTACCGACCTCCGCCCAGCACCGGTCGGACGCGGTGCGCGCGTCGACGAACCGTACGTCGGCGCCCTGCGCGTCCCGCAGCGGCACACCAGCGTACGCGGGCACGCCCACGGCGGTCGCGACACCCGGCACCACCTCGAACGGCACGCCCGCGGCGGCGCACGCCAGCATCTCCTCGGTGGCGTACGTGTCGAGCCCGGGGTCCCCGGACACCGCACGGACGACCCGCTTGCCGCCCCGCGCGGCCTCCATGACAAGATGTGCGGCATCGCGCACAGCGGGTGCACCTACGGCTGTTGACGAGCCGTCGACAACCGTCAGCTGTGGCGTGCCCGTACCCGAAAACGTGTCCACGGCAGAGACGGCGGACGCGGTTGCCGGGGACGTCGGCGGGCCCGGGTCGGTGTCGAGTACGGCGACGCCCGCACGGGCGTGCACACGTACGACGTCGAGCACCTCGTGCTCGGCGACGAGAACGTCCGCGTTCGCCAGCGCCTCGACGGCGCGCAGTGTCAGCAGTCCCGGATCCCCGGGTCCGGCACCGAGGAAGGTGACGTGCCCGTGTTCCGGACCGGCGGGAAGGGTGGTGGGGCTCAATGTGCTCGCTCCCCCATCAGACCGGCCGCGCCCTTAGCGAGCATCTCGGCGGCGAGTTCACGGCCGAGCGCCATTGCTTGGTCGTACGTCTCGGGCACGGGACCGGTGGTGGACAGCTGCACCAGCGTCGAGCCGTCGATCGTGCCGACGACGCCGCGCAGGCGCATCTCCTTGACAATCTGCCCGTCGGCCAGCAGGTCGGCGAACGCACCCACAGGTGCGCTGCAACCGGCCTCCAGCGCGGCGAGAAGGGACCGCTCGGCGGTCACGGCGGCCCGCGTGTACGGGTCGTCGAGCTCGGCGAGCGCGGTGATCAGCGCCGCGTTGTCCGCGGTGCATTCGATCGCCAGTGCCCCCTGGCCGGGGGCGGGCAAAACGGTGTCGACCGAAAGGAAGTCGGTCACTTCATCGATCCGACCGATCCGGTTCAGTCCGGCGGCGGCCAGGACCACGGCGTCCAGTTCACCTTTCCGTACGTATCCGATCCGGGTGTCGACGTTCCCGCGTATCGGGACCGTCTCGATCGTCAGGCCGTGGCTGCGCGCGTACGCGTTCAGCTGGGCCATCCGCCGAGGCGAGCCGGTGCCGACGCGTGCGCCATCGGGGAGCTGCTCGAAGATCAGTCCGTCCCGGGCGACCAGCACGTCCCGGGCGTCCTCGCGGACCGGTACGGCGGCCAGCGCCAGGTCGTCGGGCTGCGTGGTGGGCAGGTCCTTGAGCGAGTGCACGGCGAAGTCGACCTCGCGGCGCAGCAGCGCCTCGCGCAGCGCGGTGACGAACACACCCGTGCCGCCGATCTGCGCCAGATGCTCGCGGGAGACATCGCCGTACGTCGTGATCTCGACGAGTTCCACGGGGCGTCCGGTCAGCCGGCGCACCGCGTCCGCCACCTGCCCGGACTGGGCCATGGCGAGTTTGCTGCGCCTGGTCCCGAGCCGCAGTGTCTCACTGGCTCGCTCACTCATGATCGCCCTCGGTTCTCGGCGTTCTCGTCGCTGTCTCGGCGGCCTTCGCCGCCTTGGCTGTTGTCGGCCCGGGACACGGCGGCGACCGTCTCCTGGTCCAGGTCGAACAGGGTCCGCAGCGCGTCCGCGTACCCGGCGCCACCGGGCTCGGCCGCGAGCTGCTTGACCCGTACGGTCGGCGCGTGCAGCAACTTGTCCACGACGCGCCGCACGGTCTGGGTGATCTCGCCGCGGTGCTTGTCGTCGAGCCCCGGCAGCCGGCCCTCCAGGCGGGCGATCTCGGTGGCGACGACGTCGGCGGCCATGGCGCGCAGCGCCACGACGGTCGGTGTGATGTGCGCGGCCCGCTGAGCGGCGCCGAAGGCGGCCACCTCGTCCGAAACGATCCGCCTGACCATGTCCACGTCCGACGCCATCGGAGCGTCGGCGGAGGCCTCGGCCAGGGACTCGATGTCGACGAGCCGTACACCGGCCAGCCGGTGCGCCGCCGCGTCGATGTCGCGGGGCATCGCCAGGTCCAGCAGCGCCAGCACGGGCTCCGGCCGGGGCATCTCGACGACCGGCTCGGGCCTGCGCAGCTCGGTGATCCGCCCGGTGACGGCCACGGTCGCGGCGAGCGCGCTGATCAGCTCGGCGTCGGCGGCGGGCGTGCGCCGCTTGTCGCGGATGTCGACCGTGGCGTTGTCCACCCAGGCCGCGTGCTGCTCCAGCGTCGCCGCGTCCATCCCGGCCACCGCGGCCTCCCCGAGCACGGAGAAGCCACCGCTCGATACGGCTCCGGTGGAGAGGTCGAGCGGACAGTTCTCGTCGCTGCCGATGGACGTGGGCGGCAGCGGCCGTACGACGTCCTTGCGGCTCTCCTGACCGGCCTGCGCGGCGGGGGCGCCCTCGGGCACCCGGCCCTCGACGGCCGCCGCGACGGCCTCGGCGGTCAGGACCAGGCCGGTGGCGCCCGTGCAGGAGACGGCGACATCCGCACGTGTCAGCTCGACCGGCACCGACTCCATCGGTACCGCGCGGGCCAGCACGTCCGTTCCGCCCTGCTCGTTCAGACGTTGTCCATATTGCTCTCCGAGCAGGGTCGCGAGCCGCTCGGCACGGTCGTACGTCCGGTTGGCGATCACGATCTCGGCGACACCGGCGCGCGCGAGGGTGGCGGCGGCCAGCGACGACATCGACCCGGCGCCGATGACGACGGCCCGCTTGCCCCGGGCCCAGCTCTCGACGTCCCCGCCGGAGGTGAACTGTTCGAGCCCGAAGGTCACCAGCGACTGCCCGGCCCGGTCGATACCGGTCTCGGAGTGCGCCCGCTTGCCGACTCTCAGGCCCTGCTGGAACAGGTCGTTCAGCAGCCGCCCGGCGGTGTGGGTCTCCTGCGCGCGGGCCAGCGAGTTCTTGATCTGCCCGAGGATCTGCCCCTCGCCGACGACCATGGAGTCGAGCCCACAGGCCACGGAGAACAGATGGTGGACCGCCCGGTCCTCGTAGTGCACGTAGAGATAGGGCGTCAGCTCGTCGAGCCCGACCCCGCTGTGCTGCGCGAGCAGCGTGGACAGCTCGGCGACACCGGCGTGGAACTTGTCCACGTCGGCGTACAGCTCGATGCGGTTGCAGGTGGCGAGGACGGCGGCCTCGGCGGCCGGCTCGGCGGCGACCGTGTCCTGAAGCAACTTGATCTGCGCGTCCGTGGACAGCGCGGCCCGCTCCAGCACGCTCACCGGGGCGCTGCGGTGGCTCAGCCCGACGACCAGGAGACTCATGCCGGCATCACGGCGGGGACATCCCCGTCGGGCCCTTTCCCGGACTCCTTGGGAGCCTGCAGTACGACCCCGGCCTCGCCGGCGGCCTCCTCACCGGCCTTGCGCTGCTCGTGGAAGGCGAGGATCTGCAGCTCGATCGACAGATCGACCTTGCGTACGTCGACACCGTCCGGCACGGACAGCACGGTCGGCGCGAAGTTCAGGATGGACGTGACCCCGGCGGCCACCAGCCGGTCGCACACCTGCTGGGCGGCACCGGCGGGCGTGGCGATGACCCCGATCGACACCCCGTTGTCGTCGATGATCTTTTCCAGGTCGTCCGTGTGCTGGACCGGAATCCCGGCGACCGGCTTCCCCGCCATCGCCGGATCGGCGTCGATCAGCGCCGCCACCCGGAAGCCACGGGAGGCGAACCCGCCGTAATTGGCCAGCGCCGCGCCGAGATTACCGATACCGACGATCACGACCGGCCAGTCCTGGGTGAGCCCCAGCTCACGCGAGATCTGATAGACGAGATACTCGACGTCGTAACCGACCCCGCGCGTTCCGTAGGAACCCAGGTACGAGAAGTCCTTGCGCAGCTTCGCGGAGTTGACCCCCGCCGCGGCCGCCAGTTCCTCGGATGAAACGGTGGGTACCGAGCGCTCCGACAGCGCGGTCAGGGCACGGAGGTACAGCGGAAGCCTGGCGACGGTGGCCTCGGGAATCCCTCGGCTACGGGTCGCCGGTCGGTGAGTTCGGCCAGTTGCCACGGTGCTCCTGCGGGTAGAGCGGGGCTGCGGGCGGTCATGCGTCCCCAGACCGCCCCGTCGACAGCAGGCTATGTCTTTGTGAACGCGTGCACAAAGATGGTGTCCGATTTGCCCGGCCAACGTGACCGGGGTCACGCACGCTCGACGCACGCGTACGGAACCGGCACACACGCACCTTCGTTCCGCACCAGACGCCTTGACCAACGGGGGCAAAACCGCACACTCTCCTCACGAATCCCGCCCCCGAGACCAACCAGCCCATCGATCCTAAGCGACTTTTTGGACCACTTGGACTGGCCGGTCAGGCACATCTGTGTCACGGCTTCGCGCCGACCCCCGCGAAACGTCGCGCATGCCCTACGACAGGGCCTTGCGCAGCCGGCCCTCATCGACCCGCCAGAAAGTGTGCTGGGCACCGTCCACCAGTACGACCGGGATCTGCTCCCAATACTGCCGATGCAGCTCCTCGTCCTGGGTGATGTCCTTCTTCTCCCAGGGAACGCCCAGTTCACCGCAGACCTTCTCGATCACCGCCTGTGCGTCGTCGCACAGATGGCACCCGGGCTTCCCGATCAATGTGACGAGCCGCTCACCCGAACTCCTGCGGGCCCGCCGAAACATGGCACTCATGTCGGCCATTGTCACTCCGTGGTGAAGTCGTGAACGCCTTCCCCGTCAGCGAACGCACGACCCGCCCGATTCCCACCCGTTCCGCTCGCGGACACGCCGCCCGGATCACTTCTTTAACGACACGGTCGTGGAGAGTTCACAGCCCGCAAACCTCTCGACTCCGGAAGTCCGGAACAGACTGGCTATGCTCACGTCATGGCCGCTCTCGGATGGCTCACTCCCCGTAGGCGCTCCGCCACGGCGCGGAGCGTTTTGGCAGGCGAGGCCTCGGCTGAGGCAGCGCGCAAGTCCTCCCAGGAACTGGAGGACCTCGTCCCCGCACCCGCCACCAAGGAGAAGAAGGGGAAGGGGAAGGGGAAGGACAAGGAACCGGAGTTCCCGGTCCTCGGCGACGACAAGGCCGCCGCCTTCTTCGACCTCGACAACACCGTCATGCAGGGCGCCTCCCTGTTCCACTTCGGCCGGGGCCTGTACAAACGGAAGTTCTTCGAGACCCGCGACCTCGCCCGGTTCGCCTGGCAGCAGGCGTGGTTCAGGCTGGCCGGCTCGGAGGACCCCGAGCACATGCAGGACGCCCAGAACTCCGCGCTCTCCATCGTCAAGGGCCACCGCGTCGCCGAGCTGACGATCATCGGCGAGGAGATCTACGACGAGTACATGGCCGAACGCATCTGGCCGGGCACCCGCGCCCTGGCCCAGGCCCACCTCGACGCCGGCCAGAAGGTGTGGCTGGTCACGGCCGCGCCGGTGGAGATCGCCCAGGTGATCGCCCGCCGCCTCGGCCTGACCGGAGCGCTGGGCACGGTGGCCGAGTCCGTCGACGGCGTCTACACCGGCAAGCTGGTGGGCGAGCCGCTGCACGGCCCCGCGAAGGCCGAAGCGGTACGAGCGCTGGCGGCGGCGGAGGGCCTGGACCTCTCACGCTGCGCGGCGTACAGCGACAGCCACAACGACATCCCCATGCTCTCCCTCGTCGGCCACCCCTACGCCATCAACCCCGACGCCAAGCTCCGCAAGCACGCCCGAGCCCAGGACTGGCGCCTCCGCGACTACCGCACCGCCCGCAAGGCCGCGAAGGTGGGCCTCCCGGCCGCGGCGGGCGTGGGCGCGGTGGCCGGCGGCACGGCGGCGGCGATCGCCTTGCACCGCCGCCGACGCTGACCCCGAGAACGGGGCGACTCAAGCACCTCGCACAGCGCCGCGAGGGTTGTGAAGCGTACGGCCTTCGCACGGCCGTTCTTGAGGGACTGCCAGGTCGGCGGTGGTGATTCCGATCGTCATACCCGCGTACACCCCCGGGCAGTCCCACCATCCGCACACGACCACAACACGCCCCACACCCAGACGGATCACGAACCCGATCGATCATCAACCGATCAGCGACCGGCACTCGAATAGCCGTCAATCGGTAACAGAAGCGACGTAATCGATGATTTAAGCAACTCGGTGTAGCAGTGCCTGCACGAAGCGTTATTCTCCTCAGACGCAAACCGGTGCCCTTCCGTCGCTACGACGGGTGAATGGTTCCGTACTGCACGTGATGGAAGCTCTGCCTCTGGGAGTCCCGTGTACCCACACGTCGGGGTTGACGCCTCGGGCCTGGCTACGCTGCGCGCAACAGTCAACGAACTGTTGCGCGGCTTCGTCCCCACCGCGTACGCCGTCCCCGCCCTCGCCGCCTCCGCCTCGCCCGTCGGCCCGTGCTACGCACTGGCGGACGGCATCGAACAGGGGTCGGCGCGCAGCGCCGTCGTCGGGGGGCGGAGGTCGGGTGACGGGCGGGAGGTGGCCAGACGAGGCCGTTCGGGATCCACCGCCACCCCCGCCCGCCGCCCTGCCGCCGACAGCGACAGCGCCCGCATGATGGACCTCGTCGAACGCGCCCAGGCCGGCGAGGCCGAGGCGTTCGGCCGGCTGTACGACCAGTACAGCGACACCGTGTACCGCTACATCTACTACCGCGTCGGCAGCAAGGCGACCGCCGAGGACCTCACCAGCGAGACGTTCCTGCGCGCGCTGCGCCGCATCGGCACCTTCACCTGGCAGGGCCGCGACTTCGGCGCCTGGCTGGTCACCATCGCCCGCAACCTGGTGGCCGACCACTTCAAGTCCAGCCGCTTCCGCCTCGAAGTCACCACCGGCGAGATGCTCGACGCCAACGAGGTCGAGCGCTCCCCCGAGGACTCCGTCCTGGAGTCCCTCTCCAACGCCGCGCTCCTGGAGGCCGTACGCCGCCTCAACCCCCAGCAGCAGGAGTGCGTCACCCTCCGTTTCCTCCAGGGCCTCTCCGTCGCCGAGACCGCCCGCGTCATGGGCAAGAACGAGGGCGCGATCAAGACCCTCCAGTACCGCGCGGTCCGCACCCTCGCCCGCCTCCTCCCGGACGACGCCCGCTGAGCCTTACCAACGAGCGGCACCGCGCGGCGTCACGAGCGGCACCGCGCCACGAGCCGCCCCCCAAAGCCGCACCGGGCCACCCCCTGTCACGCCGCCACGCGCGCACGCTCAGCGATCCTCAACACACCCTCCGTTGAAGCCCGTTGACTTCGGGGGCCGATCAGCCGCCGTCCGTAACCCAAGTGCCGCGCCACTCGTTGTGCGGGATACAGGCTCCCTGTGGTCACCCTCTGACCGACATCGATCACTCGATCGTGTGGACCGGTCGGAGGTGTGCAACCCTCAGGACCCCCTGGGGAGTCGACCGTCATGACGAGAGGAGGTGCCGCCAGTGATCGCGAACGTATCGGCGCACCGGCGGGCGAACGCCTTCGCCCAGGCCCTGGAGGAGCTGTCCGACCGGGGCACGGCGGCCGAGCAGCCCGAAGGATCGGCACCGGCCCCGGCAGCTGAACAGACCGATCGGGGTCGCCTGCTGACCCTGGCGACCGGTCTCGGCGAGCTGCCCAAGCCGGAGCTCGACCCGGAGGTCAAGGTCGTCCAGCGCGCCCAACTGGTGGCCGCGATGGAAGCCATGCTGCGGGACGGCACGCTCGCGGGAGGCGAATCGGCGAACCCTTCGGTGCCCGAGCAACGGGCCGGCAAGGCGCGGGGCGCTCACCGGAGAAGTCCGCTGGGGAAGTTGCGACCACGATCACGGCTGACGAAGGGCCTCGCGGCGGGCGGGCTCAGTGTCGGCGTCGCGGCGGGAGCCTTCGGCGGTGTGGCAGCCGCCAGCTCCGACGCCCTCCCGGGTGACTCGCTCTACGGCCTCAAGCGCGGCATCGAGGACGTGAAGCTCACCCTGGCCGACGACAGCGACGACCGAGGCCGGCTCTACCTGGACCAGGCGTCCACCCGGCTCAGCGAGGCCCGCAGACTCCTGGAGCGCGGCCGGGGCGGGCATCTGGACCACGAGTCCCTCGGCGAGATCCGCCGTGCCCTCACCGGCATGCGGCACGACGCCTCCGAGGGCCACCGCCTGCTCCACGAGGCCTATGAGCGCGACCCCGACTCCCTCGGCCCCATCCAGGCCCTCTCGGCCTTCTCCCGGTCCCACCGGGGGGCCTGGGGCGCGCTCCGCGAACGGCTGCCCGTGCAGCTCGGGGACGTGAGTCAGCAGGTGTCGTCGGTCTTCGACGCCATAGACGAAGAGGTCGCCCCGCTCCAGTCGCTGCTGCCACAGCCCCCCACCCAGGGCGGCGACGGCAGACAGCGCTCCACGGGCTCCCACGCCCCCGGCTCCACGGCCCCCGGCCACCCCGCCCCCAGCATCATCGGTGACGGCTCCCCCGGCTCCGGCCAGGGCAGCGACAGCGACAGGCCCCAGCCGTCCATCTCGGACACCAGCCGCGAAGGCCTGATCGGCGGCACCACCGGCGACCTCCTGAACCCGCCCCAGAACGACACAAGCAGCAGCACCCCGTCCTCCGGCGGCAAGACCACCTCCACAGAAGAGCCCGAGGTCACCGTCCCGCCTCTCCTTCCCGGCCTCCTCCCCAGCCTGGGAATCGACAACCAGGACACCAACTAGTCCCGT
>NZ_AEJC01000027.1 GCF_000317595.1 Streptomyces ipomoeae 91-03
CCGGCGGACATCACGCCGCCGAGGGCGCAGGCCAGCATGGCGACGGCGGGGCCGGCCTGGCCGTACATCGCGGTGCGGGGTTCGGGGTTGGAGCGGTACAGGACGCGGGCGACCACACCCAGGGCGATGACGAGCAGGACCTGGACCAGGGTGATCCCGCCGAAGGTCGTGTCGCCCGGCAGTCGGCCCGCCGATGTCCAGTCGGGGCGCGACCAGCCCGCGTACACCACGGCGAGAGCGAGCAGGGCGATCGAGGCGGTGGGCAGTCGGCGTACGAGGTGTTCGTCGAGTTCCTTGTCCAGGCGGTTCTCGCTGCGGCCCCTGCGGCAGACGACCCACACCACGACGACCGCGAGCAGTGCGACAGCCGTGTTCAGCAGCCATCCCAGGAGATCCGGAGTGACGGGGCCGCCGACCCGGCGGTCATGGCGGGCGGCGGGGGCGCCGACGGCCGCCGCGACGGTCAGGAAGCCGGCCGCCGCGTGGGCGGCGCGCAGTCTGGCCACCAGTCGGCGGCCGTACCAGAAGCCGGGGCGGCCGAGGGCGACGCGTTCGGTGTCCTCGTCGACGAGCCGGGCGCCGGCGGGCGGCCGGGGGCCGCCGTCGCGGTCCATGGGGCGCTGGGACTCGTACTCGCTCCATGTG
>NZ_AEJC01000028.1 GCF_000317595.1 Streptomyces ipomoeae 91-03
GACGATCAAGACCCCGAGGGCTGGGCGGAAGTTGTACGGAATTCCCGAATCCGGTACCCCTCAACTCCCTTCAGGGGAGGCGAAACTCCCTTCAAGGGAGGCCGACTAGGCGGTCGGCTCGCTCGGGATGTCCAACTCGGTCGCGATCACGACGTTCGGCTCGTGGGTCCACTTGTAGTGGGAGTTCCAGTCGTCGTCGACGGCGTCGATGAAGAAGCAGCGCTCCTCGCCGTCCGGGACGGTCTGGTACTCGTACGAGGTGGTGTCGGCCGACAGCCACTCCACCTCGCCCGCGGAGCACACCTTCTCCTCCTCGTCGCCGATGACCACGCCGCCGTAGACGACGTAACGGGCCAGGTCGGGCGTCGGGTTGGCGTCCCACTTCAGCGCGAAGCCGTACTCGGTCGGGGTGGCGGTCAGCCCCGTGACGGGGGAGGGCGGGGTGTCGTCCCGGCGTCGCCCGCTGACGGAAGCGGAGGGTGCGGACTCGTTGCCCGCCGCGTCGACGGCGGTCACCCGGTAGTGGTAGGTGACGCCCACCTCGGCGGTCGCGTCCCGGTAGGAGAGCTGGTCCGTGGTGCCGACCTGGGCGTAGGGGCCGTCGGCGCTCGCCGCCCGGTAGACCCGGTACGAGGACGCTCCCGTGACCGCCGACCAGCCGACGCGGACCCCGCCCGCCTCGGAGCTGTCGGTGACGTCCACGCCCTGCGGAACGCCCGGCGCGACCCGGTCGACGGTGGTGACGGCCAGGTCGGCGGTGCCCTTCGACTCGTTCCCGGCCTGGTCGATGGCGCGGAGCTCGTAGTGGTACGTCTGGCCGGTGACCGGCAGGGTGGCGTCCGTGTACGACGTTCCCGTGGTCGTCACCAGCGGCGCGGCGAAGGAGGCGCCCTCCGCACGGCGGTACACCCGGTAGCCGCGGAGGTCCATCTCCTTGTTCTTCGCCCAGCTCAGCGCGGCCTTGCCGGTGGTCTTGTCGTAGGCCACCGCGAAGCCCGTCGGCGTCAGTGGGGCAACCGTGTCGACAGTCGCCGACGTGCGGGGCGTGTACGCGAACGAGACGTTGGCGGCGCCGGTCCAGTTGACGAAGTCGATCCGGAGGGTGTGCTTGCCTGAGGGGATGGTGAGGTTGAGCGTCTTCTTCTGGGTGGTGGAGACGTTCTTCCAGAGGCTGATCTTGCGGACGCCGTCGACGTAGACCCGGATGCCGTCCTGCGCGGCGGCGGTGAAGGTGAACGGGCCGCCGGAGCCGAAGTCACGGGTCACCGTCCAGCGGACGCCGAAGTAGTTCTTCGGCAGGCCGGTGGCGGGGGCGCCCGTGCCCCAGTTCTGGTTGATCGCGCTGTCGCAGTCGG
Organism: Streptomyces ipomoeae 91-03; assembly: GCF_000317595.1. GTDB lineage: Bacteria > Actinomycetota > Actinomycetes > Streptomycetales > Streptomycetaceae > Streptomyces > Streptomyces ipomoeae. The sequence goes on from NZ_AEJC01000028.1 coordinate 1,356, forward strand.
TCTTCTTCGGGGTCCCGGAGAAGGTGGTGTTGGCGTAGAACTGCCGCTTGAAGACGGGGGAGGTGCAGGTGACGGCCGCGTTCGCCGTCGTGGCGGTGGCGGTCAGCAGACCGGCGGCGGTGGCGACCGCGACGGCGGCGGCCGTCGCGATTCTGGCGGGAGTCATGGGGTGCTGGGGGATCCTTCTGTGGGACGGGCGGTGGTGGTCAGGTGAGCGTGTGGGCGCCGACGGGCACGGACTCCGTGCCGTCCGCGTACACGGCCGTGACCCGGTAGAAGAGGGTGGTGCCGGCCTTCGCCTTGGCGTCCTGGTAGGAGTTCCTGCTCGCGTCCGCCGTGTCGCCGAGCTTGACGTACGCGGCGGTGGCCGGGTCCCAGCGGTAGACGCGGAAGTGGGTCGCCGGGCCGTTCGGGTCCTGCTCGGCGTCGTACGCCCAGCCCATGTCCAGGATGCCCTCGTCGCCGATGAGGGGGCCGAAGCCGTCGACGTCCAGCGACGCGATCGGCGAGCCGTCCCCCGGGGTGGCCTCGGCGGGGCGCATGTCGAGTTCGGTGGCCCCGACCGTCGGGACGTCGGCGGAGGCGGCGTCGAGGACATTGCCGTCCCCGTCGACGGCGACGACCTTGTAGCGGTAGCTCTCGCCGTCGGGCAGCATCCAGTCGAGGTTCTGCGACCAGACGGTGCCGTACGGGAGGCTGTCGCTGATGTCGGTGTACGTCCACTCGCCGTTCGCGTACACGCCCCGGTAGATCCGGTAGTCGGCGACATCGGCGGCGGCGCTGTCGTCCCAGTCGAGCTTGATCCCGTTCCCCACGGGGGTCGCCGTAAGCCCGGTGACCGGCCCGGGGGCGGTGTAGTCGCCGACGTGGTCGACCGTCAGGGAGGCCGAGACGGGGCCGAGGTTGCCCGCGCCGTCCACGGCACGAACGGTGTACGTGTACGACGTGGAGCGCTGGACGGAGGTGTCCGTGAAGGAGGTCCCGTAGCCGGAGCCGATCGCGGCGCCGTTACGGAAGACCTTGAACGTGGGGTCCGAGCCCCCCGTCTGGTCCCAGGACCAGTTCAGCGTGACGTCGTGCTCGCCGTCCACCGCCTTGAGATCCTGGGCGACGACGGTCGGCGGGGTCCTGTCCCACGTCTCGAACATCGCGGTGCCGGAGGCGGCCGACTCGTTGCCGTGCGTGTCGACGGCGGTGACGGCGTAGTAGTACCAGTCGCCGGTGGCCGGCGGGGTCTCCGAGTAGTACGACTCGTACTGCCCCCGCTCGCTCACCAGCTTCGCCTCGGCGAGCACGACCGGGTACGTGGTCGACCGGTACACGCGGTAGCCGGCCAGGTCGGACGCGGCGACCTGGTCCCAGGACAGTTTGACCTCGGTCGTCAGCCCCATGTCCCAGTTGTCCTCCACGCCGGCGGGCGCGGCGGGGGCGGTCCTGTCGACGGTGGTGACGCCCTGGTCGGCGGTCCCCGTCGACACGTTCCCGGCCTTGTCGTAGGCGCGGACCTCGTAGTAGTAGACGTCCCCGGTCTTGGGCAGCGTGGTGTCCGTGTACGACGTGGAGGTGGTCGTCGCCAGGGGCTTGGTGCCGAACGAGGTGCCCTTGAGCCGCCGGTAGACCCGGTACCCCGCGAGGTCCATCTCCTTGTTCCTCGCCCAGGTGAACTTGGCGGCGCCCGTGGTCTGGTCGTACGTCACCGCCGGGGCGGTCGGCGTGAGCGGCTTGACCTTGTCGACCGTGGCCGAGGTCCGGGGCGTGTACGTGAACTTGACCTTGGCGGAGCCGGTCCAGTTGACGTAGTCGACGCGCAGGGTGTGCCTGCCGGACGGGATGGTGACGTTGACGGTCTTGGAGACGGTTGAGGAAACGTTCTTCCACAGGTCGATCTTGCGGGTGCCGTCGAGGTAGACCCGGACGCCGTCCAGGGCGGAGGCGGTGAACGTGAACGGGCCGCCCGAGCCGAAGTCGCGGGTCACGGTCCAGCGGACGCCGAAGTTGTTGGACGGCAGTCCGGAGGTGGGCGCGCCCGTGCCCCAGTTCTGGTCGATCGCGCTGTCGCAGTCGGTCTTCTTCGGCGTACCGGAGAAGGTGGTGTTCGCGTAGAACTGCCGCTTGAACACGGGGGACGTGCAGGTCGTGGCGGCGGTCGCGGGCGTGGCGGTCGCGGTGAGCAGGCCGCCGGCGGTGGCGAGCACGACGGTGGTGGCTGCCGTCACCGTCGTACGTCTGGCAGAGGTCATGAAGTTCCTCGGAGCGTGGTACCGATCGTCACCGGCGGGGGACACGCCGGTGACGATCAGACGCGTGAGGTGGGCGTTTGGTTGTACGGGCCCGGCTGCGGGTGAGCCGACTCCCGTCCCTCGGAGACCCGGCGAGGCCCGATGAACCATCCGCGCCGAGCCGGTGTCTCATCAGGTGATACGTGTACGCGGCACCTGGGGAGGCATCCATGGCCATGGTCGGACTGTTCTGTATCGCCGAGGACGGGGAGGTGTACGTCGGCGGGGAGCCGGAGGGGTACGCGCGTGGGGTGCGGTTGACGCGGGGCGGGCTGGAGGGGCTCGGTACGGGGCAGGGCGGGCGCTGGAGTTGGGCGGACGTCCGGGCGGTCGTCGTACGGGACGTACGGATCAGGTCCTCCGCGCGACTGCTCGCCAGTACCGCCGTCGACCTCGCGCTCACCGTCGCCATGGGCGGCACGGACGTCCCCGGCGCCTTCGAGGTGCACGTCGAAACCGCCGACGGCACCGTCGAGTTGGACGCGTACGCGGCTCCTGCCCTCGGCGGCTACGTCCAGTCCGAGTACGACCTGTCCATCGACCTGCTGGACCGGTTCGTCGCCGGCACGGCGGATGTGGGCGTACTGGCGGAGTGGGGGCGGACCCACGCCCGGGAGGGGACTCCACGGCGGGAGGAGCGGGAGGCGCTGCTGCGCGAGTGGGCCGGGGACGCCGAGGGCTGAGCCGGGGCGGTCTGCCCTCACCCCACCCCCGACCGGGCCACCCGGAACCCCACGTCGTCCACCCGGAACGTCGGGTGGCTCCGTCTGCGCACGCTCGCCCGGCAGCTCCAGTGCTCGTCGAACCAGCCTCCGCCGCGCAGGACCCGGTAGGTGCCGTAGACCTCGGGGTCGTAGAGGTCCCAGCACCACTCCCAGACGTTGCCCAGCATGTCGTGGAGGCCGAAGGAGTTGGGCTGTCTGCCGCCCACCTCGTGGAGGCGTTCACCGGAGTTGGCGCGGTACCAGGCGATGTCGTCCAGGGGGCCGTGGCGCGGGCCGGTCGTCCCGGCCCGGCAGGCGTGCTCCCACTCGGCCTCGGTGGGGAGCCGGTACCCGTCGGCGGAGGGCGACCACTCCACCGATTCGTCGCCGTCCACGATGTACGCCGGCGTCAGCCCCTCCCGCTCCGACAACCCGTTGCAGAACCGAATCGCGTCCCACCACGAGACGTTCACGACCGGCAACCGGGCGGCCGTCGGCGTCCGCCCCCGTACCTCCTCCGCCTCCGTGCGCACCACCCCCTCCCCGCGCACCACGCCCTCGTACGACTCCCGCGTAACCGGATGCGCCCCCAGCCGGAAGGACGTGACTTCGACCACCCACGTGCGTTCGGTCCGTCGATCGGAGAGGGTGACCGTTCCCGGAGGGACGATGATCATCCCGGCGTCCGCCCTCGTGGGCGTGGTGTCCGCGTCCATCCGGCGAGCCTAGCCACCTCCGCCGCACGCCCCATCGGCTTTTCCGGCGGCAGCCGTCGGCCCGTGTGACGTGAAGGGCGCGCGGCGACATGCGGGGCCCCTTGCTTTACCCTCTTCACACCGAGACCACACAAGGCTGTTGTCATCTCGTTAAGTGATTGCTCCTTGACGCTGAGGTGATCACCGCGTTGGCTTTCAGCCACCTGGGTCGCAGTGCTGCGCCCATGCCCGGAAGGCCTTTGATGTGAACGCCCGTAACACCAGCAACGCCCTCAGTGCTCGTATACACATTCGTGTACCTCGTCGCGCCATTCTGCGTCGCACCGCCACCACGCTCGCCGCGTCCGCCGCGGCGATCTCCCTCGCCTCCTGCGGGGTCGGTGCCGGCGACACCGCCGCGGCGAGCCCCACGAAGGGCGACGACATCACGGTGGGCGTGCTGTTCCCGGACAAGGACACCAAGCGTTACGAGCAGTTCGACTACCCGATCATCAAGGACAAGATCGCCGAGCTGACCGACAACAAGGGCGTCACCAAGTACGCCAACGCCGAGAAGGACCCCGAGACCCAGAACCAACAGCTCGAACAGATGGTGGCCGACAAGGTCGACATCATCATCGTCGACGCCGTGGACTCCAAGAAGATCGCGAGCGCCGTGCAGACGGCGGACGACGCCGGTATCCCCGTCATCGCCTACGACCGGCTGGCCCAGGGCCCGATCGACGGCTATGTCTCCTTCGACAACGAGCTCGTCGGAGAGGTGCAGGGCCGCGCCCTGGTGGAGGAGCTCGGCAACAGCACCGCCAACAAGATCGTCATGATGAACGGGTCCCCCGCCGACCCGAACGCCGCCATGTTCCGGGACGGCGCGCTCTCCGAGCTCCAGGACAAGGTGACGATCTCCGCGACGTACGACACCGAGGACTGGGACCCCAAGACCGCCAAGGTCAATATGGAGAAGGCGGTCGAGAAGCTCGGCGTCGACAACATCGACGGCGTCTACGCCGCCAACGACGGCATCGCCGGTGCCGTCATCGACGTGCTGAAGACCGCCGGTGTCTCCAAGGTGCCGCCGGTCACCGGGCAGGACGCCGACCTGGACGCGGTCCAGCGGATCGTCGCGGGCGACCAGTACATGACCGTGTACAAGTCGTTCCCGCTGGAGGCCGACGCCGCCGCCGAGATGGCCGTCGCCAAGGTCCAGGGCCGCTCCATCGAGTTCGACGCCCTCGCCAAGGACAGGGTCGACTCCCCGACGACCAAGAACATCCCCTCCCAGCTGGTGCCCCCGGTCGCGCTGACCAAGGACAACATCGAGGACACCGTCATCGCCGACAAGATCTACACCGTCAAGCAGATCTGCACGGCCGATTTCAAGGCCGACTGCGCCGCGGCCAAGCTGGACTAGAGGCCGAAAACGATCCCCCTCGTCGCGCAGATCCTGTGGAGGATCGCGAAATCGTCTTACCAAGATCACGGCATGGTCTAGGGTTGCCGCCTGCCATGTCGTGATCACGGGGGACGACTGTCGGATGCAGTTCAACAGGGACATCAGCGGGGATATCGGCCGGGATACGCGGACGTCGGGTGCGCGCACGGCAGCCGCACGACGTACGGGAAGCGCGCGAGTCTCGCCGACCGCCCGGATCTCACCCGGCGCGCGCCTCACGGGAACGGCACTCGTTCTCTCCCTCGCGCTGCTCACCGGTTGCAGCGGAGGCGGCTCGGACGACGGTGACGACAGCGGCAAGGGCGACGGCGGTGCCCAGCGGACCACCGGGCCCGGCGGTGACGCGACCGCCGGTGCCGCCGCGTACGACGGCCCCCGGCTGCCCGGCTTCGCCGCCAAGCCCGCGTGGAGCCTCGCCGCCGACGGAGACAAGGCCCCCGGCGTGCTCGACCTCGGCGGAACCCTGCTGTTCGCCAAGGACGCGAGCGGCGCGTATCTCACCGACTTCGACGACACCGACGCGTTCAAGGACCCCGAGGCCTGGGGCGACAACGGCTACGACGAGCCGGCGCCCCAGGGCCCGAACCGCGTGCTGCACCTCTCCGAGGCACCCCAGCCGCTGACGCTGGAGTTCCGCGACACGAAGACCGGCGAGGTCCGGAAGTCCCTGCGGACGAAGGCCGACCTGCTCGCCCTCACCACCTGGAACGACGGCATCCCGGCGGTCGCCGTCGGCACCTCCGGGACCACAGGCTCCGACGGGCTCACGGCGGAGAGGACCACCTCGACGGCCACCCTCTACGACGGCGACGCCCGCGAACTGGGCCGGACCGCGCTGCCGCACCCCGAGGAGGGCCGGTACTACACGGCCGCCCTCACCGGGGGGTACCGCGTGGAGACCGCCGGGCACACCCTGCGCCTCACCCCCGTCCACGACGGCGCCACCCGCACGGTCAGCTGCACCGAGGCCGAGGCCACCTGCGAGTACGACCCGCGGACCGGGCTGATGAGCGCCGCCCGCGCCACCGCGCCGCCCGTCCTCGGCCGGTACTACGCCGGCTTCGAGAACGCCAGCGTCAGCGGGCCCGACATGGTCCGCATCACCCTCAGCGACCTCGTCACCGGCAAGAAGGTCTGGAGCAGCGCCGACGCGGAGATCCCGCCGGGCGTGACGCTCTACGACGACGGCGAGCCCGACACCGAGCCCATGCCGGAGTCCGAGACGGTCTCGCTCCTCCGCGTCACCGACGGCAAGGTCCTTCTCGCCTGGCAGGCGTCGAAGAGCGCCGAGGACACCTGGATCCACGCCTGGTACGACCTCAGGAGCGGCGCCCTCACCGACTCGTACGAGGCCACGCGGTCCGTCCTCTACGCCCCCTCCGACGACCTCGCCGCCGAGGACGCCGTACCCGGTGACACCTTCACCGGCACGACCGTCTGGCGGCTCCCGGCCGGCAAGCGGCTCTGGGCCCAGGAGGAGGGCTCCGGCGAGACCCCGCTGGACCCGGTCGGCTTCACGGCGGACGGCTCGGTCCTCTACGGCCTGACAACCGCCGAGAACGGCACCGAAACCGGCCTCGCCGTCGACCCCCGCACCCGCGAGGTCCTCGCCAAGGACCTCCCCGCCGACCATGTCCCCACCGTCGACGTCCCCACCGGCTACGGCCACATCACCACCGCCGACGGCTTCTTCGCCTTCGCCCCGACGGCGTCCTGATCCCCACCCCCCGACACCCTCTTCCGCTCGGCGACACCCTCGCCATCCCCAGAAGGACCCTCCTTGCGTACCCGTACGTCCTCCTCCGCCCTCACCGCGTCCGCCTGTGCCCTGCTGCTCGCCCTCACCCTCACCGCCTGCGGTGACGACGAGGTCGAGCTGCCCATGGCCTCGAACACCGAGGGCGTGGCCGGCTACCTCGACAAGAACATCGGCTGCACCGACACCGACTACTGGTCGGGCGCGGAGCTGGCGATGATCAAGTCCGAGATCAGCGACTCCCTCGACGGCGGCGGCGAGTGCGAACTCGGCGACGACAGCGACATCGACTTCCTGCACGTCAGCAACATGACCGAGTTCCAGAAGGATGTGGCGCTCCTCGACGAGAACGCCGACGAACCCCTGATGGTCGGGATGGACTTCGCCCTCGACGTGGACGACGACCACATCCAGACGTTCCTCGACAAGGGCCTGATGCTGCTCGACTGCGACCCGGGCATGCAGACCCCGGAGGGGTACGCCCGGGTCGAGGCCGAGGGAGGGTGCGTACTGACCAACTACGTACGGCCGTCGGACGACAGCGACTACTGACGGCAGCGACTACTGACGACGCGACTACTGACGCCCGCCCGCCACGCGGCGGTTCACGCCACCCGCGTGAACTCGACCGTCACCTCCGGCGGTCCGCCCGGAACACCCCGGTAGATCCCTTTGTGCGGGGTGACGTCGTCGTAGTCGCGGCCTCGCCCCACGACCACATGGGACTCATCCACCCGGACGCGGTTCGTGGGGTCGTAGCCCGTCCAGTCGCCCGCCCAGTAGTCGACCCAGGCGTGGCTCTGGCCGGCGACGGGGCGGTGGAGCTCGGCCTCGCGTTCGGGGTGGAGGTAGCCGGAGATGTAGCGGGCGGGGAGGCCGAGGCCGCGGAGCAGGCCCAGCACCAGGTGGGCGATGTCCTGGCAGACACCGGCCCCCTGCTCCCAGGCCTCGGCGGTGCTCGTGTTCACGCCGGTGGCGCCCGGTACGTACGACACATGGTCGGCGACCATCGACGACACCGCGACCGCCGTCTCGTGGACGTCGAGCCCCTTGCTCAACTCCCTTGCGCGCTCGACCAGTTCGTCGGGGACCGTCGTACGGCCGGTCGGCGTCAGATACTCCAGCAGCCGGGAGTCGACGGTCGCCTCGCGGATCTCCGCCCAGGCCGGGGCGGGGGGCGGCGGCTCCGGCGGGGCCGTCTCCACCAGGCTGGACGCGGTGATCGTCAGATCGGAGTGGGGCTCGATCAGGTCGAAGCCGGTGACCTGGGTGCCCCAGTAGTCCCAGTACGACCAGGTGGGCGTGGAGGGGGGACAGGTGGCGCTTGACTGCACACGAGCGTGTTCTGGTGTGCATGAGTGAGTCTCCGGCCAGTGGAAGGAGCACTCACGAGGCTGGGGAACGGAGGTTCTTGCGTCGAATGGGTGACCTTCTCCGGTGGTGGTCGTTGGGCGTGGTGACGGATTTGTGCGGCACCGGGGTGGGGGTGACGGGGTGGGCGGGCTGCGGGAAGTGGCGGCGCCGTTCGTTGCGCCCGGTCCCACGGGGGTCGCGGTCCGTACCCGGCTCAAGGGCCTGACCGCCGCGGACGAGAAGGTGCTGCGGCTGGTCGGTGACCATCTGGGGTCGCTGGCCTCCCGGGATCTGAAAGCGCGGTGCGCGGCCGGGCCGGGGCACGACAGTGAGCAGTGGGCGCGGCGCAAGCGTGCCCTCACGACCGGGTCGTCCTCGCGGTGGGCGGGGTCGATCACGAAGGCCACCCACGATCAGTGGGCCCTGGCCCGGCGCGGCCAGCTCGCCCACATCCACAGCCTGGAAGCCGGGGTCAGGACCATCGCGCACCGGCTCTCCCTCCCTGTCGGGGCGAAGGGCGGCAAGAAGGCTCCGGGCGGCTACGACAGCAGGCAGGAGTGGTTCGCCAAGTCCCGCCGTCTGCAGGTGCTCGACGAGCGGCTTCAGGCGGCGCGGGCCGATTGGGATGCCGGGGTGGTGCGTGTAGTGCGGGGCGGGAAGGGGCTGCTGAACACCCGTCACCACCTGGATGCCGCTCGGCTCACCGAGGAGCAGTGGCGGCAGCGGTGGCAGGCCGGGCGCCGCTTCCTGCAGGCGGACGGGGAGTCCGGCAAGCGGTTCGGCAACGAGACCGTCCGCGTCACTCCCGGCGGTGAGGTGTCGCTCAGGCTGCCCGCGCCGCTGGCGCATCTGGCGAACGCCCCGCACGGCCGCTACGTGCTGACCGCCCGTGTGGGGTTCGCGCACCGGGGTGAGCAGTGGGCCGACCGCGTCACCGCGAACCGGGCCGTCGCGTACCGCATCCACGAAGACACCGGCCGGGGCCGCTGGTACCTGACCGCCTCCTGGACCATCCCCCCGGCCCCGGCGGTGCCGCTGGAGGCGGCCCGCGCGCAGGGCCTGGTCAGGGTGGACACCAACGCCGATCACCTGGCCGCCTGGCGCCTCGATGCCCACGGCAACCCCCTCGGCGCACCACGCCGCTTCGACTACGACCTGTCCGGCAATGCCCAGCACCGGGACGCCCAGGTACGCCACGCCCTGATCCGTCTGCTGTACTGGGCCAAGCGTCACGGCTTGGCGATCGCGGTCGAGGATCTCGACTTCGCCGCGGAGAAGACCCGCGAGAAGCACGGCCGCCGGAAGCGGTTCCGCAAGCTGATCTCCGGGATGCCCATCTCCAGGCTGCGGTCCCGCCTGGCGAGCATGGCGGCCGAACTCGGCATCCCGGTCATCGCCGTCGACCCCGCCTACACCAGCCGCTGGGGTGCCCAGCACTGGCAAAAACCCCTGACAAGCAAGACCCGCAAGACCACACGCCACGACGCGGCAGCGGTAGCGATCGGAAGACGCGCCCTGGGGCACCCGGTCCGGCGACGGACGGCACCGCCCCCTGCTCACCGGAGCGATGAGCAGGGGCATCGGACCGTCCAGGCCGAACCGGCCACCCCGGGGCGTGAGGCTGTGCCCATCAGCGGCCTCCGGCCGCGGGCCGCCCCGCATTCCCGGACCACGGACACGATCCGTGCGCGCCGGACGCGGAGCGAAAGCGGTCGACCAGAACGCCCAACACCGTTCGGGGCGTTCGGCTGAGCACGGACCCTGGCAACAGGACTCACTCCCGCTCAGTCTCTAGGAACGGTTCACCAACACCCGGGCGTCCAGGGTGGTCTGGCCCGGCAGCGTCAGCGGGGTCATGCGGACCTCGTTGTGCGAGGAGGCCGCCGGCTGGGCGTACGAGACCCGGGTGATGTGCCGGATGCGCAGCCGCCGGGTGGCTCCACACCATGCGCCGCCCGGTGGAAATGGGGGGAGTTGAGGAGCAGCCGCCAGGGGACGACCCCGTCCTCGAAGGCCCGGCAGGGGCCGTAGGCATCGGCGAGATACGCCTCCAACGCCCGTACGCGCTGCGCGACCCCACGCTGAATCAGGTCCCACTCCAGCGCGTCCAGGATTCTCGGCACCAGGTCCAGCGGCCATGGTCTTTCCTCACCGGCGAAGGCGTAGGTCACGCCCCGGTCCGTGAACGCACGGGCCATCTGGTCCGCCCTGAACCTCAGTTCGGCCGGTTCGATGGGCTGCAACGCGGCCAGTACCGGCTCATAGGCGGTCCTGACCTCACCCGGCCGCTCGAACATCTCGTCCCACGCGTCGGCCAACGCGTACGCGTCAAATATGTCCGCCATGGCCCGACGTTAAGTGCGGGTTGTAACAAGGTGATCACTATCTCGTTTCCGGGAGTTGACGGGAGCGATCGTGACCTGGGGAAACGGAAGGTTTGAAGTACGGCTCGGCGGGGGAAGCGGAAGCAGCCCGGGGCGCCGTGGCAGCTACCCGGGTCGCCCCGGCGGGCCCGTGACGGCATCCCCGTGATCGGCGTTCACCGGGTCCCTCACCCTCCACCGACCCTCCATCCGACCCACACGCACTGCTTCTTCAGCTTGTTGCAGAGCGGATTACCTGAGGGGTGAACAGAACGGGGCGTATAGGTGCTTGTCGGGGCATGAAGGGGGTGGAGTCGTGTTGCGGAGCGGGTGCGGGCCGCGCATAGTTGCGCTGCGAAGGGGCTGGAACCGGGGGTGAATTGGGTGATGGCCGGGCACGCGACGGACGAGCACCCGCATGGTGCCGACCGGCTCTGCGAGGCCGGGGACCGCGTGTACTCCAGGGCCGTACGGCGTGGCCGCGTGCCGCGCGAGGACGCCGAGGCCGTGCCCTGCCTGGTCGAGCTGGCCCTGCTGCACCCGGACCCCGACGACATGGGCTGGCTGGTGCCGACCTCCCCGCAGGAGGTCATGACCCGGCTGCTGCGCAGCGTCCACGCGGAGGTCAGCGCCAGCCAGGCCCGGATGGGGGCGGCGGTCGACGCCGTCGAGTGGTACGCGGGGCTCGGCGGTGCGCCGGAGCGGCGGTCGGCGGAGAGCACGGCGATCCGGGTACTGGACGGGCTGTCGCGCATCCGGGCGGCGATCGACGAGGCCACCGAGCGGTGCACCACGGAGGTGATGACCGTTCAGCCGGGCGGCATCCGGCGCGAGGACGAACTGCGCGAGGGGCTGCACCGAGCCCTGGACATGTGCCGCCGGGGCGTGCGCATGCGCGACCTCTACACGCATGTGGCCCGCCACGGGCAGGGCCTGTACAGCTACATGGAGATGATGGGGGACGCGGCGGAGGCCCGCACCCTGGACGAGGTCGTGGAACGCCTGATGGTCTTCGACCGCACCGTGGCCTTCATCCCCGCCAACGCCGACCGCACCATGGCCCTGGAGATCCGCCACCCGGCGCTGGTGCAGTACCTGGTCACCGTCTTCGAACGCCTCTGGCGCCTGGGCATCCCCCTGACCGCCCCCCTCCCCTCGACCGGCATCGCCGGCATCACCCACCGCGAACGCTCCATCGCGGCCCTGCTGGCGGAGGGCCACCAGGACGCCGTGGTCGCCGAACGCCTCGGCATAAGCGTCCGCACCTGCCGCGCCCACATCGCCCGCCTGTCGGAGACGCTGGGCGCGGCGAGCCGCACGCAACTGGGCGTCCGCATCGCCGAGGTGGGGCTCAACGGGCCGCCACGCGACGGAACGGCGGGGTCCTTGGTCCCGCTGCCCGCCCCCTCCAGCGGCCCCGCGGGCGCCGAGCAACTGTCGGCACCCGAATCCTCGGCGGGCCGCTGAGGCCCCCCTTCAGTGATCCTGCTCCAGGATCCCCGACTGGGCGATGAGGTAGCCGAGTTGCGCCCTGCTGCCGCTGCCGAGGGCCGTGGCGAGCTTGGCGATGTGGGCGCGGCAAGTACGGACGTTCATGCCGAGACGGCGGGCTATGGCCTCGTCGACGTGGCCCTCGATGAGGAGCTTGGCTATCGAGCGTTGTATGCCGGTGATGCCGTCCGAAGAAACGTCGTACGGGACTTCCTCGGTCAGCGGAACGGCGCGTTGCCAGAGCTGTTCAAAGACCTTCCTCAGATATGCCACGAGGCCCGGGTGACGTAGCTCCAAGGCCACTCGCCGGTCGTCGCTGGCGGGTATGAAGGCCACGGTCCGGTCGAAGATGATCAGCCGTTCGATGAGTTCCTCCAGGGTGCGTACCTGGACTTTGCCGCTGGACATCATGTCCACATATGCGAGCGTTCCCTGACTGTGGCGGGCGGTGTGCTGGTACAGCGTACGGATGCTGACCCCGCGGTCGGTGAGGGGCCGGTCGCGCTCCAGTGCCTGCATGAGCGCGTCCGCGGGGCGCCCCCCTCCGGGCTGGATGGTCAACATCTCCGTGTGGCACTCGGCTGTGGCGGAGTTGAGCGCCGCGTTGATCCGGTCGAAGCCCTCTAGGACGGTGATCGCGTGGATGCTCGCCTGGCTCTGTGTGCTGATCGCGATGAATGGATCGAAGGCGTCGGCCAGTTCGACGCTCTGACGTCTTCGGTCCTGTATCTCGCGTTCCAGGGGGTGCAGCCGTTGCGCGAGGGCGACCGCCGGGGGAACCGGGCGGAGCCAGTTCGCGTCGTCGGGGTCCGGGTGCAGGAGGGCGAACTCCAAGAGGCACGGGGCGGCCCGCTCGGCTTCGGCTCGGTTGACGCGTCCGGACCGCAATGCGTGGGCATAGAGCTGGGCTCCCGCGTCACACAACTCAGTGACAGCATGGGGATGTGTCGGTTGTGAGTTGTTTGTGGGCAAATCTCCACCCCCCAGGGTCCTGAACGTGCAGGAACATGATGCATCGCCCCTGTGGCATTGACGTGCCCGAATGAGCCATCGTTTGGTGACGCGGGGGAGAGGAATCCATCAAGTGAGGACGAAGCCGACGATGCGCGTGAGAATGCTTGGCTCAGTGCTTGCCGCGATCTTCTCCACTGCTGTGGCCTTCGGCGTCCTGGGAGGCTTCGGTCTGGTCGGGGATGACACCGATACGTCGATCCCGCCGGACAGTGGCTGGACCAGCGTTGAGGCCGACAGTGGCTGGACCAGCGTTGAGGCCGACAGTGGCTGGACCAGTGCTCCTGCGGACAGCGGCTGGACCAACGTTCTGGCTGACAGTGGTTGGACCAACAGTGCGTCGAAGGATGCGGACGTATGACCACGCCCCCCGACGACCGTTCCTTCCGCCGGGAAATGGCCACCGCCTACCGATCCGGCTGGCACTTCATCGACCTGGCCACCGCCATCCCCCACAGCGGTGACTCGTTGATGGTGACCGTGTTCGGTGAGCCGGTGGTGGTGACCCGGGACGAGGACGAGGACATCCGGGCGTACCGATGTCTGCGGCGACCGCGCGGCGCGCCGCAGCCCGTGCGGTGTGCCGTGCGGTACGGAATGATCTTCGTCAATCTCGATCGGCGCGACCACCAGCTCACCGAAAAGGAGACCCCGGCCTCCAAGGCCGTCTCAGCCACCCCCCGCAGTGCCTGAAGCGATTCCCCCGTCGTTTCAATCGCTCAGGCGCTTCCCCC
>NZ_AEJC01000029.1 GCF_000317595.1 Streptomyces ipomoeae 91-03
ACCACGGCCATCGCCAACGACTACGGCGTCCAGGAGATCTTCGCCCGGCAGGTGGCCGCCCACGGCAGGGCCGGTGACCTGCTGATGCTGCTGTCGACCAGCGGCGCCAGCGCCAACCTGCTCGTCGCCGCGCAGGAGGCCCACCGCGTCGGCATGACCGTACGGGCCCTGACCGGTCCGGCGCCCAACCCCCTGCAGGGAGTCGCCGACGAGGCCCTGTGCGTGGAGGCGGCGTCCGCCGCCACCGTGCAGGAACTGCACCTCGTGGCCGTGCACATGCTCTGCGAGTCCTTCGACCGGGCCCTCGAACGGCGACGGCTGCCCGGGGACGGCCGGTGGGCGGCCATGCTCGGGGAAGGCGACGGATACGGGAAGGGCGGCCGATTCGGGGAGGACGGCGCGTTCGGAGAGGACGGCGGGCTCGGGAAGGACCGCGGACTCGGAGACGACAGCGGACTCGAGAAGAAGGACCGCGGACTCGGAGACAACGACGGACTCGAGAAGAAGGACCGCGGACTCGGAGACAACGACGGACTCGAGAAGAAGGACCGCGGACTCGGAGACGACGACGGACTCGGGAGGAAGGACCGCGGACTCGGAGACGACGACGGACTCGGGAGGAAGGACCGCGAACTCGGGGAGGACGGCCGATGAGTGCCCCGGCCCCGCTGCTCGTCGTCGGTGACGCGCTGCTCGACCACGACCTGTGCGGACGGGCCGAGCGCCTGGCACCCGACGCGCCCGTCCCGGTCGTGAGCGGCACCCGGCGCACCACACGGCCGGGCGGGGCGGCCCTCACCGCCTGCCTCGCCGCGGCCGACGGCAGGCCCGTCACCCTGGTCACCGCGCTCGGCGACGACGAGGCGAGCGACACCCTGCACCGGCTGCTGGCCGACCGGGTGCGCCTCGTACGGCTGCCGCTGACCGGCGCCCTGTCCAGCAAGACCCGGGTCCTGGTGGACGGCAGGCCGTTGCTGCGCATCGACGACGGGGAGGGGCGGGCGGGGGAACGTACGGACGAGGCGTGCCGGGCGGTCGCCGAGGCCGGTGCCCTGCTCGTCTCCGACTACGGGCGCGGCACCGTCGACGCCCTGCGCGACGTCCTTCGGTCGGTGGCCGCGCGGGCGCCCGTCGTCTGGGACCCGCATCCGCGCGGCAGCCCACCGGTGCCGGGGGTCCGGCTGGCCACGCCGTCCGCGACCGAGGCACGCGGCTTCGCCGCCCGCTCGGCCGCCGACGAGGAGGCGCGGGAGGCGGGCGCGCTGCAGCGGGCGGCACGGGACGCCGGCATGCTCGTCCGGGCCTGGCGGGCGGCGTCCGTGGCCGTGACGCTGGGCGGGCGGGGCGCGCTGCTGTCGCACGGGGAGACCCCGCTGCTGGTGCCGTCGCCGGTCACGGCCGAGGGCGACGCCTGCGGTGCCGGGGACCGGTTCGCGGCGACCGCCGCCGGGCTCCTGGCGGACGGGGAGCTCACCGAGACCGCGGTACGGGATGCCGTGCACGCCGCCACCCGGTACGTCGCCGAGGGAGGCGTCCGCTCCCTCGCCGTGGACGAGGCCGCGGCCGTCGGCGGGCGTCCGGCGGAGGCCGAGGAGCCGGTGGACGACGCCCTGCGCACGGCGGCCCGGGTGCGTGCCGCCGGCGGGACCGTCGTCGCCGCCGGTGGCTGCTTCGACCTGCTGCACGCCGGTCATGTCGCCCTGCTGCAGGCCGCGCGGCGTACCGGGGACTGTCTGATCGTGTGCGTGAACTCGGACGCGTCCGTGCGCCGGCGCAAGGGCGGCGGCCGGCCGCTGGTGCCGCTGGCGGACCGGGTCCGGGTGCTGCGGGCGCTGGAGTGCGTCGACGCGGTCGCCGTGTTCGACGAGGACACCCCGGAGCGGCTGCTCGGCGAACTGCGCCCGCACATCTGGGCGAAGGGCGGCGACTACGCCCTGGCCCGGCTGCCGGAGGCGTCGCTCGTGGAGAGCTGGGGCGGACAGGTCGTGCTGTTCCCCTACCTGGACGGCCGCTCGACCACCGGCATCGCCGAGCGCGCGGCGTCGGCCCCACAACCGGTCCGGCCGACGGAACGGAGGCGACGGTGACCGCACGACCGCGTCGGCCCCGGCTGGGCTGGTGGGGCGACCAACGGACAGGAGTCCACGATGACCGCGCACCGCCCCCGGCTACCGGTCCGACCGACTGGAGGGCACCGTGACCCACCACCGCACCGCCCCCGGCTACCGACCCGGCCAACCGACCGGAGGCCGCCGTGACCACACCACCGCACTTCCCCACCGGCTACCGGGTCCCACCGACCGACCGGAGGGCGCCATGACCGCACCACCGCACCGCCCCCGGTCACCGACCCAGCCGACCAACCGACCGGAAGCCACCACGACCACACCACCACCCCCCCCAGCCACCGACCCGGCCAACCGACCGGAGGCCACCGTGACCACACCACCGCACCGCCCCCGCCTGCTGGTTCTGCGTGCGCTGGGGCTGGGTGACCTGCTCGCCGGGGTGCCCGCGCTGCGCGGCATTCGCCGGGCCTTTCCCGGGCACCATCTCGTGCTGGCGCTGCCCTCGACGCTCCGCGAGGCGGCGTCGGCCACCGGAGCCGTGGACGAGATCCTGCCCGCCGAGGCACCGAACCGGGGCGTGCCGTCGCTGGACCGGTGGTCGGGACCGCCGCCGGACATCGCGATCGACCTGCACGGCAACGGGCCGGAGAGCCGCGACGCGCTGGCCGCCCTCTCCCCCGGCCGACTGCTCGCCTACGCGCACCCGGACCCCGCCCCGGCCCGGCCTCCGGTGTGGCGGGCGGACGAGCACGAGCGCGAGCGGTGGTGCGGCTTCCTCGCGGCGTACGGCATCGCCGCGGACCCGGCGGACCTCCGGCTGCCCCCTCCGGACGTACCGTCCCCGGCGCCGGCCGCAGTGGTCGTCCACCCCGGGGCGGAGTCCGCGTCCCGCCGCTGGCCGGCGGAGCGCTTCGCGGATCTCGTACGGCGCCTGCGGACCGCCGGTCACCGTGTCGTCGTCAGCGGCGGCCCGAAGGAGGACGCACTGGTCCTGGCCGTCGCCGCACGGGCGGGCCTGCCGGAGGAGGACGTACTCCGTGGCGGGCTGCCCTTCGGTGAGCTGTCTGCGCTCGTCGCCCGTGCCGCGCTCGTGGTGAGCGGCGACACCGGCCTCGCGCATCTCGCCGTGGCCCACGCCACGCCGTCCGTCACCCTGTTCGGTCCGGTGTCGCCACGCCTGTGGGGGCCGCCCCGGTCCGCGCGCCATATCGCCCTGTGGAAGCCCGGCCCGCCCGGCGACCCGCACGGCGACACCCCGGATCCCCAACTCCTGCGCGTCGACGTCGAGGAGGCCGCGACCGCGGCCCTGGGTCTGCTGCGACCCGCGTCACCGAACGCACCACGGTGGAAGGGAGATGACGCCCGTGTCCCCTCGGCATGACGCCGAGGCCGTGACCGCCGCCGGCACCGTCGCCCCGGACAGCCGGGTCA
The DNA here is from genome assembly GCF_000317595.1 of Streptomyces ipomoeae 91-03. Lineage (GTDB taxonomy): Bacteria > Actinomycetota > Actinomycetes > Streptomycetales > Streptomycetaceae > Streptomyces > Streptomyces ipomoeae. Next base: position 3,501 of record NZ_AEJC01000029.1, read on the forward strand.
CGGTCGCCGTGATCACCCGTGACCGGTGTGCGGGGCTGCTGCGTACCCTCGACGCCCTCGCCGCGCTCCCCGAACGCCCGCTGGTCATCGTCGTCGACAACAGCTCCGACGACTCGACCCTCCGGGCGCTGCGCGGTCACCCGTCGGCCCCCCGCGTGCTACGGCCCACCCGGAACACCGGGGCCCTGGGCCGCAACATCGCCGTACAGCGGGCCGACACACCGTACGTGGCGTTCAGCGACGACGATTCCTGGTGGTCGCCGGGCGCGCTGCGGCAGGCGGCGGACCTGTTCGACGCCCACCCCCGTCTGGGCCTGGTGGCCGCCCGCATCCTGGTCGGGCCCGACCGCGCCGAGGACCCGATCAACGCCGTGCTCGCCGCCTCCCCTCTGCCGTGCGCGCCCGACCTGCCGGGCCGTCCGGTGCTGGGTTTCCTCGCCTGTGCCTGTGTGGCGCGCCGGGATGCCTTCCTCGGCGCGGGCGGCTACCACCCCCTGCTGTTCTTCGGCGGTGAGGAGACACTGCTCGCCTACGATCTGGTGGCCGACGGCTGGGGCGTCACGTACGAACCCTCGTTGACGGCCCGTCATGATCCCGAGCCCGGCGGTCGCACGGGCCGGAGCCATCTGCTGCTGCGCAACGAGGTGCTGACCCTGTTGCTGCGGCGTCCGCTCCCGGTGGCCCTGCGGGCGGTCACACGCCTCGCCGTCTCCGCGTCCACCGGTGAGCCGGACGCCCGCCGGGCCCTGAGCGAAGTGCTCGTACGACTCCCCGCCGCGCTCGCGCGCCGCAGACCGCTGCCACCGCATGTGGAGAGCGCGGCCCGGCTGCTGGACGACCCCGCCTGCCCGGAGGGGAGCGGTACGCCATGAGCGACCACCCGACGGACGCCGGCGGCCGGGACGGTCGTACGACCGTGGTGGTGATCACCCACAACCGTCGCGCCGAACTGCTGCGCACGCTGCGGCTCCTGCGCGAGTTGCCCGAGCGCCCGCGGGTGATCGTCACCGACAACGCCTCGTCCGACGGCACGGCCGAGGCCGTCCGGCGTGACTTCCCGGAGGTCCTGCTGCTGCGGCCCGGGGCGAACCTGGGCGCGGTGGGACGCAACCTGGCGGTGCGCCAGGTGACCAGCCCCTATGTGGCGTTCTGCGACGACGACACCTGGTGGGAGCCCGGCAGTCTGCGGCGGGCCGCGGACCTGCTCGACCGGCGGCCCCGGCTCGCCTCCGTCACGGCCCGCATCGTCGTGGAGCCGTCCGGCGCCGAGGACCCGATCGTCGTCGAGCTACGGGACTCTCCCCTCGGTGGCCCCGCCTGGCTGCCGGGACCGGCCCTCGGTTCCTTCCTGGCCGCCGCCACCGTCATGCGCACCGACGCCTTCCGGGAGGTCGGCGGCTTCCACCCCGGTCTGTGGCTCGGCGGCGAGGAGGAGTTGCTGGCCACCGATCTGCTGCTGCGGGGCTGGTGGCTGAGTTACGTCGAGGATCTGACGGTCCATCACCGGGCCTCCACGCTGCGGGACAGCACGGCGCGACGGATCCTGGGGCTGCGCAATACGCTCTGGTTCACCTGGCTGCGCCGTCCGCTCCGGCCCGCCCTGCGGCGTACCGCCCGGCTGATGGTCACCGTGCCCCGGGACAGGGCCTCGGTCCGTGCCTTCGCACAGGCCGCCGCGGGACTGCCCTGGGTACTGAGACAACGGGCGCCGGTACCACCGGAGATCGAGCGGCGGCTGGCGGCCCTGGAACGGGCGCGGCCCTCGTCGTCGCCACGCGCGTACATCGGGTGAGTGGCGGCTCGCGCGTACATCTGGTGAGCGGCGGCTCGCGCGTACGTCGCGTGAGCGCCGACCGGGTGGCGTCTCCGGGCCGGGCCCGGTCACAGGCGGATGATGACGAGGGCCGTGTCGTCGGTGGCGCCGTCGGGCGGGAGGAGGTCGTGCAGGAGGGCGTCGGCGAGGGGCTCGGGGGTGGCGTGGCGGTGGCGGTTGAGGGCGTCGGCGAGGCGGGCGAGACCGGTGTCGATGTCCTCGTGGCGGCGTTCGATCAGCCCGTCCGTGTACAGGACCAGGGTGTCGCCCTCGGTGAAGTCGACGGCGGCCTGCGGGCGGGCGACGTGTTCCGGACGGGCCCCGAGCGGCGGATCGGTGGCCCGGTCGAGAAAGACGACCGTGCCGTCGCCGCGCAGCAGTACGGGCGGCAGGTGGCCGGCGCTGCTGTAGGTGATCGTGTGGGTCTCCCAGTCCATGCAGGTCTGGACGACGGTGGTGTTCTCGGCGCCCTCGACGGAGTCGGCGTACAGGCCGAGGGCGTCCAGCGCCCGCGCGGGGCCGGACGCGACGAGGGACGCGGCGCTCAGCGCGCTGCGCAGCTGGCCCATGGCGCAGGCGGCGGCCAGGCCGTGTCCGACGACGTCGCCCACGGCGACGCCGATCCGGTCCTCGCCGGGCAGGTCGATGAGGTCGTACCAGTCGCCGCACACATTGAGCGCGCCGACGGCCGGCCGATAGCGCACCGCGGCACGGTGGTGGCGGACGGGACGGGGCGCGGGCAGCATCGCCTTCTGCAGCGCGAGGGCGACGTCACGTTCCCGGGCGTGCGCCTTGCGCAGCCGCTCGTTGATCTCCTGCAGCTCACGGGCGCGGGTGTAGAGCTCGGCCTCCAGCACCCGGGCTCGATCGCCCTGAGGGTGTGAGGGGGCCCGGATCAGCTCGCTGACCTCCTCCACCCGGTGGATCAGCAGCACCACGCTCCCGTCGGGGCCCAGGAGCGGCGCGTTCACCGGGCTCCAGTACCGCTCCTCCCACTCGCCCGGCCGCTGCGCCGACTCCACGTCGTACCGCTGCAACGCCATCGCGTCCCGCTCACCGCTGTGCGCGACACGCTCGAGGGACGCCGCCAGATTGCGCATACCGGTCGCGCCCGGATCGGCCGGGTTGTCGGGGAACACATCGAAGAGATACCGGCCGACGACCTGCTCACGAGTCCGGCCCGCCAGTCGCAGGAACTCCTCGTTCGCGTCGGCGAACACCAGCTCGGGCGTCAGCAGCGCCACCATGCCCGGCAGTGCCTGGAAGACCGCCGCGTAGTCGATCGCCGTATCCGCCATGGTCCGCCGCCTCAGCGTCCGTCGCCGTCCTGTGATCTCCACCATAGGAGCCTTGGACCGGGGTGGCTCGATCCTCAGGGCGCCCGTTTGACGCGCAGGTCCCGGGCCGTGCCGAGGGGAGCCCGGAGTCGCGGAGTGGCGGGCGACAGGCGGCCCGGCGGACGACAGGCGGCAGGCGGCAGGCGGCAGGCGGCAGGCGGCAGGCGACCGATCTCGGACGAGCCCACCGGCGACCTCGACCCGCAGACCTTCGTCGGCACTCAGGGGTCGGCCTTTCGGCCAGGTGGCACGGCCATGGTCTCCGGTTTTCCGGCCTTTCGGCCGAGGTGCGGTGAGGGTGTGCGGGCTGAGAGTGAGGGGCGTGTTGACCGGTCGACCCGGTCCGGCCCGGACGGTCGGACCGGGTTCTCTCTGGAAGGACCCCCGCATGCGTTCGGCTCACAGGGCGGCGCTCGCCGCGGCCGTACTGCTCGCCGCTGTCTGCGTTCCCGTAGCGGAGGGCGTCCCCGTCGCGCAGGGCGCGCAGGGCGCGCAGGGCGCGCAGGGCGCGGCACGCCCATCGTCGGCGGACCATCCGTCCGCTCTGGACCGTTATTACAACCGACGCCCCGCCTGGCGCCGCTGCCAGAGCCAGGCGCCCGCCGCGTACCAGTGCGCCGACATCACCGTGCCCCTGGACTACGCACGCCCCACCGGTCCAACACTGCGGCTGCGTATCTCCCGCCTCAGGACGAGCGTGCCCGGCAAGCGGCGCGGTGTGCTGCTGTCCAACCCGGGCGGCCCCAGCACGGCGGCGCTGGGCGATCCGCTGCAGCTGAACGACTCCCTGTCGAAGAAGGTGAAGGACCACTACGACCTGATCGGCTTCGACCCGCGCGGCCTGGCCACCAGCAGCCCCCTGCGCTGCGGTCTGAACCAGGACGAGGTGACGCCGTTCCGTCCGTACCGTTCCGCCACCTACGCCGAGGACGTCGCCCGCGCCCGGGACATCGCGACCAAGTGCGCGTCCCGCGACCGCGCACGCCTGCCCTACATCAACACCCGGAACACCGCCCGGGACATGGATGTGATCCGAGGCGTCCTCGGCGAGAAGAAGATCTCCTACGTCGGCTGGTCCTACGGCACCTATCTGGGCGCCGTCTACACCCAGCTCTTCCCCCGGCACACCGACCGCTTCGTGCTCGACAGCGCCGTGGCACCGGGCGCGTTCGGGCGGGGCACGTGGCAGGCCATGGCCTCCGGGTCCGAGCCCGCGTTCCGGGAATGGAGTCGCCTGACGGCCCGCGAGGACCGTACGTACCACCTGGGCGACACGCCCGCGAAGGTCCGTGCCGCCTTCTGGAAGCTCGTCGCCCGCGCAGACCGTACGCCCCTGCGGTACGAGGGTTCCGACGAGGAGCGCCGGGGGCAGGCGCTGACCGGCGCCGACATCCGCGACTGGCTGCGGCCGGAGTTCTTCGACGCGCCCGGCCGAGCCGCACGCGAGGTCGTCGCGCTGCGCAAGGCCCGGGCGACGCGCCCCGATCCCGGGCCGACCGGCCGGGCCGACTCCTTCGAGGACAACGCCACCGCGCTCTACTGGGCGATCATGTGCGGCGACAACTCCGCGTCCTGGCCCCGCGATCCGGCCCGCTACCGGCATGACGCCGTCCGGGACGGCGCCCGCTACCCCGTGTACGGCGACTTCGCCTCCACCATCACCCCTTGCGCGTTCTGGCCCCGCGGCTCCGAGCCCGCCACCCGTGTCGACAACCGGGTCCGGGCCCTCGTCGTGCACAACCAGTGGGACTCCCAGACCCCGCTGTCGAGCGGACGGGCCATGCATCGCGCGCTGCACGGCTCACGTCTGGTGTACGTGGCCGGGGGACGGGGCCACGCCGTCTACGGCTTCCCGGGCGCCCCGAAGTGCGTCACCCGCACCGTGGACGCCTACCTGACCGAAGGCCGTTTCCCGGGCCGCGACATCACCTGCCGTAGCCAGAGGGTGTTTTGAAAATCCCGCACAGCCCCCACGGCGCCCGGTACGCGCCCTCGCCGCACCGGCCCGCGACCGGTGGCATCAGGCCTTGGGCGCCCCGTTGAGCACCTCCACCCGGCCGGTGTCGAGGGAGTAGTAGGCGCTGACGACGGTCAGATCACCCTTCTTCACGAGCGGGGCGAGGGCGGCGTTGGACCGCAGGTCGGCCGCCGTCCGGTTGCTGTGGATGCGGATCATGGCGTCGACGGGGTCGGCGTGCTTGCCCTTGGCGGTCTCCTTGTACGCCGGCCGCAGTGCGTCGGCGATCGGCTGGAGGGTGCCGGGCAGCTTCTTGCCGGTCTTCAGCGCTTCGTGCGCCGCCTTGATGGCGCCGCAGCGCTGGTGCCCGAGGACGACAATCAGGGGGGTCCCGGCCGTCAGGGGGCCGTACTCGATGGAACCGGTGACCACCGGCTGCACGACGTGCCCACCGGTGCGCATCACGAAGAGGTCGCCGAGCCCGGTGTCGAAGACGAGCTCGGGCGGCACCCGGGAGTCGATGCAGGAGACGATCACACCGTACGGCTTCTGCTCCTGGGCGACGGCCTTGCGTCGGGTGGGGTCGATGTCGGGGTGCTGGAGAGTCCCGGCCACCCACCGCTTGTTGCCCTCCATCAGCCTCGCGAAAGCGCTGCGGGCGGAGTCCGGCCGGGGGCCCGCGGAGGGTGAGGGCGAGGTCTTCACCGCTGCGTCGCCCGCCGCCGTCTTGCTCGCGGTGGCGGCGTCGCTCTTCGACGAACAGCCGGTGATCACGGCGGCGGTGGCTATGAGCCCTCCGGTGAGGATCGCTCTGCGTTGCGGTCGCCCGACAGTCGCCATGGCTCTGTTCCCTTCCAGCGGTGTGACGTGGTGATCTCACTGTTGCTGGAGGCGAGTTAGCGCTCGGACAGCGCATTTCAAGCGCAGGTGAAGCGTCCGTCCAAACCACACGGAGTCACGGGAGCGATACAGGGGCGGCGCTCAGCAGGGCTCGCGCCACACACCGAGTTCCGGCCGTTTCACCATCGACGGCAGCTTCAGCCGACGGGAGTCGGCGCAGAGTGGGGAGATGTGGGGCAGGTCGTTCTTCAACTCCACCGAGAGGCCTCGTTCGTGGGCGATGTCCGCGATCACGCGGTGGGACGCGAGCCGGTCGTTCGCGCCGCCCTCGTGCCGGTACTCGCCCACCGGTGAGCCGCGCGTCGACTGCCCGGGGATCGCCGCGTCGACGGCGAGGGCGAGTACGGCGCCGAGAGGCGAGACGTCTCTTCAGTGGTGATCGCATGGCCCGGGAGTCCAGGCACACGCCGATCACGCCGTCTGCCCCTCCGGCCCCCGCCCGGCCGGAAGTGCGCACTCCGCGAAGGCCACATGATGAATCCATGGAGTGCCCGACGAGGCTCACCCGACTCGATCGGGCACAGGATGTCGGGTCCGGGCGGATGCGTGCCGCCTAGCTTGGTGGTCGTCAGAAGGAAGGAGGCCGGGAGTGCTGGACCGGCTCAACCAGGTCATGGAGCACATCGAGGGCCGTCTCGACCAGTCGATCGACGTGGCCGGGTTGGCGCGTGTCGCGGCGACGTCGGAGTACCACCTGCGGCGGATGTTCTCGGCGCTCGCGGGCATGCCGCTGTCGGAGTACATCCGGCGCCGGCGGCTCACCGTCGCGGGCGCCGAGGTGCTCGCGGGGCATGAGTCGCTGCTGGAGATCGCGGTGCGGTACGGCTACGGCTCGGGCGAGGCGTTCGCGCGGGCGTTCCGCGCCGTTCACGGTGTCGGTCCGGGCGAGGCCCGGCGCACCGGTGCCGTACTGGTGTCCCAGCCCCGGCTGTCCTTCCGTCTCACCGTCGAAGGGAGCAGCAGCATGCGCTATCGCGTCGTGGACCGCCCGGACTTCAGCGTCGTCGGGTTCAAGGCCCGGGTGCCACTCGTCCACCTGGGACCCAACCAGGCCATCGTCGACTTGGTGCGCGGCATCGAGCCGCAGACCCTGGAGCAGCTCGAAAAGCTGTCGGACCAGGAGCCGCAGGGCATCGTCGCCGTCTGCGACGACCTGGACCCGAGCCGCGCGGAGGGCACCGAACTCGACTACTACCACGGGGTGATCACCTCTCCTCAGACGGGGACCGGCCCCATGGGCACGACCACCCTGGCCGTCCCGGCGGGCACCTGGGCGGTCTTCACCACCTCCGGCCCGGCGCCCCAGGCCATCCAGATGCTGTGGCGGGACGTTTTCACGGAATGGTTTCCGTCCAACCCGTACCGCAGCCGCCCCGGCCCCGAGATCCTGCGCACCCGGCTGTCACCGGACAAGACCGAGGCCGACGCGGAGCTGTGGCTTCCGGTGGAGCGGGAGGGGAGGGAAGAGAGGGGGGAGACGGAGTAGGCCGAGGGCTGTGCCGGCCCCGCTGTAGCGGCGCCATCGCGGGCGACCTGCGCGGCGTGTTCCACAAGGGCTGGGCGGCGGCCGTCGTCGAGGCCCTGGACGTGGCCCGGGCCGTGGGCTGCGAGGAGTGGCTGCGGCAGATCATCGCCGACGAGCTCACCCGCGCGGGACGCCACGGCCCTGGGCCGGCTGGTCGACGGCAGTCACCGGCACGCCGTACGCCGGGCCGTCGAGACGCAGGCCGCCGCCGACATGCTCGACGATCTCGATGTGCCTCCACTGGTCGCCACGGCCGGCAAGGGTCTGTTGCAGCGGCCGTCCCGGCTCACCTCTGGGCCGAGGTGAGCACCACGAAGTCGGCGTTCGACGGGTCCAGGCACACGGCGAGCCGGCCGACGCCCTCCGCGTCCTGCGGCCCCATCTGCACGGTGCCGCCGTTCGCGGCGACCTTGGCGACCGCGGCGTCGCAGTCGGGGACCTCGAAGACCGGGTGCCAGTAGGGCCGTCCGTTCGCCAGGGCGAGGTTCTCCTTCGGGAGTTCCATGAGGCCGCCCTGCATCCGCTCCTCGGGCTGGTCGGCGGGGGTGATGAGCGTGTACACACCTCCGCCGCCCGGCATCTCCATCTCGCTGAACTGCCAGCGGAAGATCCCGCCGTAGAACTCCTTCGCGGCTGCGGCATCGCTGGTGTAGAGCTCGGTCCAGGTCAGCGAGCCCGGCTTGTCCGTCAGCTCGAAGCCGGTGTTCTTCCCCGGCTGCCAGACGGCGAACTGGCCGCCCAGCGGGTCGTTGTACTGGGCCATCCGGCCCCAGTCGTCGAGGTCCCTCGGCTCGACCCGGACGGTGCCGCCCGCGCCGCGCACGGCCTCGGTGGTGGCGTCCGCGTCGGTGACGGCGAAGTAGATCATCCAGGCCGACCGCGCGCCCTTCTCCGTCAGCTTGCCGAGCCCGGCGACGGTCTTGCCGTCCTTCTTGAACATCCCGCCTTCCATGTCCTCCCCCTCACCCATGGACTCGTACTCCCAGCCGAGCACTTCGCCGTAGAAGGCCGCGGCAGCCCGCACATCGGGGGCACCGAGGTCGACCCAGCAGGGGGAACCGGGGGTGTTGTCCGTGGTGATCATGGTGATTGCCTTTCGTCGATCCCGTATGAACCCAGCGTGACATTCAGCACTGACACTCGCCCGTCGACCAGCCTCGACGAGGGCGGCACCATGGAGGAATGACGGAACCGACGAACGCCCCGGGCAGCCTCGTGACCTCGCGGAACGCACACCAGGCCGCCGCCTGGAACGGCTACGAGGGTCGGCACTGGGCCGACCGCCAGGACCGTTACGACGCCATCAACGACGGCGCCAACTCCCCGCTCCTCGACGCGGCGGCCATCGCGCCGACCGACCGCGTCCTCGACATCGGCTGCGGCAACGGCCGCGTCACCCGCCTCGCCGCGGGCCTCGCCGCGTCCGCCGTCGGTATCGACCTGTCCGCACCCATGCTGGAACGCGCCCGGGCGAGCGCCGCCGCCGAATCCCTCGACAACGTGGACTTCGTCCAGGCCGACGCACAGGTGTATCCCTTCGAGGCGGGCGCCTTCGACGTGGCCGTCAGCCGCTTCGGTGTCATGTTCTTCGCCGACCCCGTGGAGGGCTTCCGCAACATCGGACGCGCGCTGCGCCCAGGCGGGCGGCTGGCCTTCGTCTGTCCGCAGCCGTTCGACCGCATGGACCAGTCCACGATCTTCGCGGCGATCGGGAAGCATGTGCGCCTGCCGGATCTGTCCCAGGCCACCGGCCCGAGCCCGCTGGCCTTCGCCGACCCCGACCACACCCGCCGGGTGCTCACCGCCGCCGGCTTCGACGACATCACCGTCGAGGGCATCGACCGGCCCCAGTACTGGGGAAAGGACGCCGAGGACGCCGCCGACTTCCTCTTCGGTTTCGGCCCGCTCCGCCACTGGCTGAGCGAGGCCCACGCCGACTCCGCCACGGAGGAGCGTGCGCACCGGGCGGCGACGGACGCCTTCCGCACGTACCGGACCGACAGCGGCGTACGGCTGTTGGGCCGCTACTGGCTCGTCTCAGGCAGGAGCACACCCCGCCCCACTGGCATCACCGGCACCATTGAATGATTGATTCGGCATCTCTAGCATGCCTCGATGGATTCATTCATCCACGCCCTGGGCGGACGCGTCCTGGGCAGACGCCTGACCTTGCCCTTGCTGCTGGCCCTCGGCCTCTCCCTCACCTCACCCCACCCCACGTCGGCCTCATCCACAGCGACCCCCAGCCCGACAACGTTGCCGAAGATCTGGCCCACGCCTCAGGACGTCGACGCGGGCCGGGGCTCCGTCGCCGTGCCGAAGCGAGTGGTCGAGGTCGTCGGGGCGGACTCGGACCCCTCCGCCCGCCGGGTCGTCGAGGCGGTACTGCGGGAGGCCGGGGCCGAGCGCATCGTCCCCGTTCCCGCCGGGCAACGGCCGCCCTCCGCCGGGCTCACCGTCTACCTGGGCGGCCCGACGGAGAACCCGGCCACCGCCCGCGCCCTGAAACGCCTCGGCGCCCCCTCCCCCACCGGCCTCCCCTCCGGCGGCTACGTCCTCGCCTCCGGGCGCACGACCGGCGGCCCCCTCCTCGCCCTCTCCGGCTCCGATCCGACCGGCACCTTCTACGCCGCCCAGAGCCTCCGGCAACTGGTCACCAAGGGCCGCCTGCCGGACGTCACCGTCCGCGACTGGCCCACCGCCCAACTGCGCGGTGTCGTCGAAGGGTTCTACGGCACCCCCTGGACGCACACCGAGCGGCTGAGCCAACTCGACTTCTACGGGCGTACGAAGCAGAACGTGTACGTCTACTCCCCCAAGGACGACCCCTACTTGCGGGAACGCTGGCGGGACGAGTACCCGGCCGCCGAACTGAAGCAGCTCACGGAACTGGTCGACCGGGCCGACGCCAACCACGTCCGGTTCACCTACGCCCTCTCCCCCGGCCTGTCGGTCTGCTACTCCTCCGCCGACGACATCGCCGCCCTCGTCCACAAGTTCGCCTCGCTGTACGACATCGGCGTACGGTCCTTCGCGATCCCGCTGGACGACATCAGCTACACCAAGTGGAACTGCGCGGCCGACGAGGAGAAGTTCGGCAGCGGAGGCGGGGCGGCCGGGACCGCTCAGGCCCATCTGATCAACGAGGCGTGGCAGGACTTCTCCGCCGGCCTCCCCCACTCTCGACTTCGCTCGAGCGGGGGGACCCCCATCGGGCTCCAGCCCCTCGAAATGGTGCCGACCGAGTACTCCGACCTGGCCGACACCCCGTACAAGACGGCCCTGCGGGAGAAGCTGGACCCGGATGTGGTCGTGGAGTGGACCGGCGTCGGCGTGATCGCCCCCACCATCACCACCGAGCAGGTGAAGCAGGCCCGCGAGGTGTACGGCCATCCGATCCTGATCTGGGACAACTACCCGGTCAACGACTACGTCACCAGCCGTCTGCTGCTCGGCCCCTACACGGGCCGGGACGCGGGCGTGGCGAGCGCCGCCACCGGGGTGACCGCCAATCCCATGGTCCAGGGCCAGGCGAGCCGACTCGCGCTGTTCACCTCCGCCGCCCACCTCTGGAACCCGTACGCCTACGACCCCCGCGCCGCGTTCCTCGCCTCGGTCCGCGACCTCGCCGGCCCGCGTGCGGCGAAATGGGTGCGGATCTTCGCCGAGAACAACTACTCCTCCCAGCTCGACCCGACCGAGTCACCCACGCTCGCCCCTCTCATCGCCGACTTCCGCGAGGCGTACGAGCAGGACAGCGGTCTCGACCGGGCCGCCGCCGCGCTCAAGGCGTACTTCTCCGACATGGCCGCCACACCCGAGCAGTTGCGCGCGCACCTCGCCAACCCCGGTTTCCTCGCGGAGACTTCGGCCTGGCTCGACAAGCTGGGCGCGTACGGTGACGCCGGACTGACCGCCGTGGAGCTGCTGTTGGCCAACAAGCGGGGCGACGACGAGGCCGTGTCGCGGTACTACGCGCGGCTGCGGAGTGAGCGGAAGGCACTGGACGCCATACCTCAGCAGGTCTCGCCGGGGGTCATGGAGCAGTTCCTCTACACGACCATGCTGGAGAACGCCCCCGATCCGGGCGTCGACGCCTCCTTCAGCCCCGGCTCGCTCTCCTTGCGGCCGGGCGAGGCGAGGACCGTGACGCTCACCCTGTCCGGCAAGCGGTCCGCCTCCGCCCGGTCGGTCTCGTGGAAGCTGACCGTGCCCGATGGTGTCACCGCCGCCCCGGACAGCGGCACCGTCTCCGTACCGGCCGGGGGCAGCGCCACAGCGACCGTCACCTTCACGGCCGGTGAGAACGCCTCGCAAGGGGTCCGTTCCGTGGTGGTGTCGGGTGGCGACGGCGTCCTCACCCGGGCCGTCCCCGTCCAGGTCACCGAGGGTACGGGCACGTTTCGGGCGCTGACCGCCAACTTCAGTGGGGCGTCGGTCAGTTCGGTCGATCTGCCGTCCGGGAGGAGCACCGGGATCAAGGTGGGTGCCAACCCCGGTGAGGTGGTGGTGAGCGCGGACGGGCGTACCGCCTATGCCGCCAACCAGGGGGCGGACTCGGTGAGCGTGATCGATGTGGCGAGCGGCAGAGTCACGGCGAGCGTCGCCGTGGGCCGGGTCCCCGCCGGGCTCGCCCTCACGCCGGACGGCTCCACGCTCTGGGTCGCCAACTACACCGACGGCACCGTGCAGCCCATCGACACCGGGACGCTCACGGCGGGGGCGACGGTCGCGGTCGGCGACGGGCCCGAGAACATGGCGATCACGCCCGACGGCAGGACCCTGTACGTGGCCAACATCCACGACAACACGGTCAGTCCGGTCGACCTCACGGACCATGCGGCCGGTCCCGCGATCCCGGTCGGGCCGCGTCCGTTCAACGTGGTGGCCGCGCCCGACGGCAAGCGGGTCTATGTGTCCAACTCCGGTGGTTCGACGGTCACTCCGATCGACACCGCCACCAACGACACGGAGCCCACGCTGCTCGTCACCGGTCAGGCCTACGGGCTCGCCCTCTCGCCGGACGGCCGGACGCTGTGGGTCAGCCCCAGCACCGGTTCGACGGTCACGCCCGTCGACACGGCTACGGGCGCGCCGGGTACTCCGGTGACGGTCGGGAGGTCGGCGTTCGATGTGGCGCCGGACTGGAACGGCGCCACCGTGTACGTCACCACGGCCGACGGCAACACGTTGGTCCCCGTCGACACGGCGAGCGACACCACCGGTACACCGCTGCCGACCGGCGCCTATCCGCTGGCCGTCGCGCTCACGCCGGTACCGGTGCCGTAGGGCTCAACCGGCGGTGCGCCGGATGCGTCCGGCGTACCGCCGCTCCAGTTCCAGGTTGCTCTCGAAGCCGCCGGGCACGTTGGCGGAGACATAGACCGGGGGGCGGTCGCCGGAGGCGAGGAGTCGGCCGGTGGCCTCGGCGACCGCCATCTGGACCAGCAGGACACCGGTGAGCGTGGACAGGGCGCAGACCGCGCCGCCGCCGGGGAGTTCGAGGAGGGCGTCACCGCGTGGAGCCGCGTTGTCGAGGACGACGTCGGCGAGGTCGGCGAGCTTCTTGCCGCTGGGGTGACCGGCCGGGACGGCCCGGGTGTGGGAGAGGGAGGTGATCGCCAGCAGACGGTGGCCGTGTTCCTTGACGTGGAGGGCCATCTCCACGATCACGTTGTTGACACCGGAGTTGGAGATGACGACGAAGAGGTCCTGGGGGCGGGGCGCGGCGAGGTCGTAGAGGCGGGCCGCGATGCCGGGCTTGCGTTCGAGGAGCGGGTCGTCGAGGGCGCTCGGGTGGTCGCCGCCGTAGAGGACCAGGTCGGCGATGCTGAGGCGGTTGGTGGGGACCAGTCCGCCCGCGCGGCCGGCGAGTTCGAGGACGAGTGCCTGGGAGTGACCGGTGCCGAAGGCCTGGACGACGCCGTCGGCGCGCACGCAGTCGGCGATGAGTTCGGCGGCGCGGGTCACGTCCGTGCGGGCCGACTCGGTGAGGTGACGGAGGGCGGTCAGGCCCTCGCGCGCGAAGCGTTCGGCGTTCACCGGCTCGGTCACGGACTCGTTGGCGGACTCGTCGGACACCTGACACTCCCCACTGGTGGATTGAACCACCTCATGCATCATCATTCGTGAATCAATAAATCACACGCCGTGCGCCACGGGCAATGTGTCGACGGGTGGCAGGGAGGTTGTGAATCGCCGAGCGCCCGCTCCCGGTCCTGGTATTCACCTGGAGGTCGGATCGGTGGCTGATACCTTCTCTTCATGCCCTCCACCGACGTCACCACCCTGATTCGCACCGAGTTGCCGCGGCTGGCCGGCTCGTTGCGGAAGGTGGGCGAGCTGATCCTCGAGGATCCGGCCGCCGTCACCCACTGCTCGGCCGCCGAACTGGGCCGCCGCACGGGTACGTCCCAGGCGACCGTGACCCGTTTCTGCCGTGCCATCGGCCTGGACTCGTACCAGCATCTGCTGATCGAACTGGCCCAGGAGCGCGGCCGTGGCGAGGCCTCCGACTGGGGCACCGCCGAGATCGGCCCGGACATCTCCCCCGACGACAGCCTGGAACGGGTCGTGCAGGTCGTCGGCACGGCGGATCTGCGGGCGGTGCAGCAGACCATCGACCGGATCGACCTGGACGCGATCGAGCGGGCCGCCCAGGCCGTGGCCCGTGCCCGGCGCGTGGACGTCTACGGTGTCGGCGGCAGTGGCGCGGTCGCCTGGGAGACCGAGACACGGCTGTTCCGCATCGGCTGTTCGGTGCGCGGCTGGACCGAGGTGCACGCGGCGACCACCTCCGCCGCCCTGCTCACCCCGGCGGACGTCGCCATCGGCATCTCCCACTCCGGCTCGACGCGCGAGGTCATCGAGCCCTTCGAACTGGCCAAGGAGCGCGGCGCCACCACCATCGCCCTGACCTCCGACCCGCGCTCACGGCTCGCCCGGTCCGCCGACATCCGGCTCGTCTCCTCCTCCGCGGAGACCAGCTTCCGCCCCGAGGGCATCGGAGCGCGCCACTCGGTGCTGACGCTCGTCGACTGCCTGTACGTCCGGGTCGCCCAGCTCACCTACCAGCGGGCCAGCGCCTCGCTGGCACTGACCGACCACATCGCCAAACAGCACGCGCAGAAGTCGCGGCGCGGTCGCTGAGCGCGCCCGAGGGGGACGGTCGAGCCTCCCGGGAGACGTATCGGCGCATGAATGAATCACCCGAGATGACAACTCATGGTTGATTGAATCATTCCGCGATGCCAGGATGGGGCTCCGCCGAGCACTCGTAGGAGCCCCATGCGCGTCATCTCTGCCGAGTCGACCGAGCTCTTCACCGGTAGCGCCGAGCATCCGCACCAGGTCCTGGCCGTCGAGCTCGAACATCTCCCCGGCCGTCCGGTCGTGCTGACCGTGAAGGGCCAGGGCGTCCGCGGCGTCGGGGAGACCGTCGCGACCGTGGGTGACGACGGCACCGTACGCGCCGAGATGTCCGTGACCGCCGAAGGGCTCGCGCCCGGCGAGCGCCGTGCCGTCACGATCACCGCCGAGGACGCGGGCGCGGGCCGACTCGTGCACCACGCCGCCGAGTTCATCGCCGCCGAGCCCGGCTGGACCATGTTCATGGTCAGCCACTTCCACTACGACCCGGTCTGGTGGAACACCCAGGCCGCCTACACCGAGACCTGGGACGTCGCCGACGACCCGGCCACCAGCGGGCTGCCCGCCCGTACCTTCGACTCGCGCGGCCAGTCCGGGATGAGCCTGGTGCGGGCCCACTGCGATCTGGCCCGGCGCGACCCGGCGTACACCTTCGTGCTCGCGGAGGTCGACTACCTCAAGCCCTACTGGGACGCCTTCCCGGAGGAGCGGGCCTTCCTGCGGCAGCTGATCCGCACCGGCCGCGTCGAGATCATGGGCGGCACCTACAACGAGCCCAACACCAACCTCACCGGCGCCGAGGCCACCATCCGCAACGCCCTGTACGGCGACGGCTTCCAGCGCCGCATCATGGGCGCGGCGCCCGAGACCGCCTGGCAGTTGGACGCGTTCGGGCACGATCCGCAGTTCCCGGGGCTGATGGCGGACGCGGGCATCTCGTCCAGTTCATGGGCGCGCGGGCCGTTCCACCAGTGGGGTCCGACGCTGTCGGTGTTCGGCGAGGAGCCGCGCGATCCGAACCGGATGCAGTTCCCGGCCGAGTTCGACTGGATCGCCCCGTCCGGGCGCGGGCTGCTGACGGCGTACATGGTGAACCACTACGGCGCCGGCTGGGCGATCGACAACGCGCCGACCCTGCCCGAGGCGGAGGCCGCCGCGCTCAAGCTGTTCAAGGGGCTGAAGCAGGTCGCGCTCACCCGGAACGTGCTGCTGCCGGTCGGCGGGGACTACGCGCCGCCGTGCCGCTGGGTGATGGCCATCCACCGCGACTGGAACGAGCGGTATGTGTGGCCGCGGTTCATCAGCGCCCTGCCGAAGGACTTCTTCGCCGCCGTCCGCGCCGAGCTGGCGGCCGAGGGCCGCAAGGCGTCGCCGCAGACCCGGGACATGAACCCGGTCTACACCGGCAAGGACGTCTCCTACATCGACACCAAGCAGGCCCAGCGCCACGGCGAGACCCTGCTCGCCGACGCCGAGGCCTGGGCGACCCTCGCCTCCCTCACCACCGGGCACCCCTATCCGGACGCCGCTCTCGACAAGGCCTGGCGGCAGCTGATCTACGGCGCCCACCACGACGCCATCACCGGCTCGGAGTCGGACCAGGTCTACATCGATCTGCTCACCGGCTGGCGGGAGTTGTACGACCTCGCCGAGACCGTGCACGCCGACGCCACCGACGCGCTGGCCCGCCGGGTCGCCCCGCTGCCCGGCGGCGCCCCGGACCTGGTCGTCTTCAACTCCGCGACCTGGCAGCGCCGGGACGTGCTGACGGTCGCCGATCCGGGGCTCGTCCCGCTGGACCTCACCGGGCTGCCGCTGCCCGCCGTGCGCGAGGACGGCGAGCTGAAGGTCGTGGTCCCGGACGTGCCCGGCATGGGTCTGAAGGCCCTCTCCCTCGCCGAGGGTTCGGTGCCCGCATGGACGCCCGGCGAGGGCACCACGATCCGCAACGAGTTCTACGAGGTCACGGTCGACCCCGCGCGCGGCGGCGGCGTCAGCGGTCTGCGCGCGCTCACCGAGGGCGGCCGGGAGCTGCTGCGCGCCGGGGACATCGGCAACGAGCTGATCGTACAGGAGGAGTACCCACGCCACCCCCGCTTCGGCGAGGGCCCCTGGCATCTCACCCCGACCGGCACCACCGCCGCCCGCAGCCGGGACGTGACGGCTGACATCGATGTCGCACACTCACCCGCAGGGTCGAGGATCACCGTCCGCGCCGACCTCGGCCTCTTCCACTACACCCAGCGGCTGACGCTGTGGGCGGGCGTCGACCGGCTCGACGTGTCGACCACGATCGACGGCTACGACGGCGCCGACCGGCTGATCCGGGTGCGCTGGCCCTCGGACGTGCGGGGCGGACTGCCGGTGCACGAGGTGGCCGACGCGGTGATCGGGCGCGGCTTCGGTTTCGTGGAGGTGGACAGCGAGCGGTTCCCATGGACGCTCGACAACCCGGCCAACACCTGGTTCGGGCTGGGCTCCACGGCCCGCGTCGCCGTCCACGACGACACCGGACGGCTCCTCGGCCACCGGTCGATCGGCGTGGCCGAGCTGATCCACGCCGACTGGGATGCCGCCGGCGAACTGGGCACCCCGCTGGCCGCCGCCCTCGTCCGGGCCGGTGTCACGGCCACATCGACGATCGCCGGCGGCCCCCGCTACGGCGACCTGGAGGTCGACTCCAACCTGCCCGACATCCGGATCGCCGTCGGCGGCCCCGACCGCAACCCGCTGGTCGCCGAAGCCCTCGGCTGGGACCCGGCGGCGGCCCGTGAACTGCGCCGACAGCTCGCCGAGGACGGCATCGCGGCGGTCTGGGTCGCGCCGCGCGCGAGCCTGCGCGAGGAGTGGGTGCCCGGCGCCGACCTGCGTGACCTCGAACGGCTGCCGCTGCTGGTGGTGGCGGGCGCCCAGCCCGAGGACGACGCCAAGGCGGTGGACGCCCTGATCGCCGACCTCGACGACGCGACCGTACGGGCCACGGCGGCGGGCGGCGGCGAGGCCCTGCCGCCCGGCGACGCCTGGGACGGGCGCGGCTTCGCCCTCCTCAACCGGGGCACGCCCGGCTGTGTGGTCACCTCCTCCGGCGACCTCTACATGTCCCTGATGCGCTCCTGCACCGGCTGGCCCTCCGGCATCTGGGTCGACCCGCCCCGCCGCACCGCCCCCGACGGCTCGGGCTTCCAGCTCCAGCGCTGGTCGCACACCTTCGAGTACGCCGTCGTCGCGGGCGAGGGCGACTGGCGCGAGCTGCGGCTGCCGCAGAGGGGCCATGCCTTCAACCATCCGCTCACCGCCCGGCTGCGCCCCACCGCCGAGGAGGCCGCCGCGCTGCCGCGCACGGCGACCCTGCTGGCGCTGGAGCCCGAGGGGCGGGTCCTCCTCGACGCCCTCAAGCCGGCCGGTTCGCCGCTCGCCGGGGGCGGCTCCACTCCCGTGGACCCGGCCGAGGGGGTCGTCGTGCGGCTGCACGAGGTGGACGGGCGGCCGGTGCGGGCGCGTGTCACCGGCCCGCCGGCCTGGGCGGACGCGACGCGGGCGGACGTACTGGAGAACCCCGGGGAGGCGCTGAGCCCCGACGGCGGAGTGGACATCGGCCTGACCGGCTTCGAGGTCGCCACCGTCCTGGCCACCCCACAGGACGCACGCCCGACTGTGAGCCCACCGGACGCACGCCCCGCTGTGAGCCCGCAGGACGCACACCCCGTTGCGGACCCGCAGGACACACAACCGACCCCCGGCCCGGGAATCGCCGCCCACGAACCCGCCCAGCCGGTCCACACCCGCTACTGGCTGCACAACTCCGGACCCGCCCCGCGCGGCAACATGCCGGTGGCCGTGTACGTCTCGCCGTCCGCGCTCACCGTCTCCGGGCCCGTGACCGCGACCGTCCGGGTCTCCTCGGAGCTGACCGACGCGCCCGTCTCCGGCACGGTCCGGCTGGACGTGCCGCCCGGCTGGTCCACCGAGCCCGCCGCACTGCCGTACGCGCTCGGCCCCGGCGGCTTCACCCTCACCGACATCACGGTGACGCCCCCGCCGGACGCCGCGCCCGGACGGCACCGGCTCGCCGCGCGGCTGACGTACGGCGGGCAGACGTACGAGGACGTCGTGGCGCTGGATGTGCCGGGGACCGTGCCGGAGGGCGAGCCGGACGGGCGCACCGGCCCGACGCTGGTGACCGAGCTGGGCGTCGAACGGGTCACCGTGCGCCGGGGTGAGCGGGTGAGCGTCCCGGTGACCCTGCGGAACACCACCCGGGGGCCCGTCAATGGCACCCTGTGGGCCGTGTCCTCCTGGGGCACCTGGGCCGGGGTGGCGCCGGGCTGCCAGGGGTTCACCGTGGCGGCCGGGGAGTCGCTGGAGTGCGCGGTGGAGGTGGACGGCTCCGCCGTACCGCCGGGGTCGTACTGGCTGATGGCGAAGGTGGGCTGGCACGGCTGTGTCGCCTATACCGAGGCGGTCGTGCTGGAGGTGACGCCTTGAGCGAGCACACCGGCGTGGTGGAGGACGAGATCGGCTCGGGGGAGCGGATCGCCGCCGTGGTGGCCGGTGAAGCCGTATCGAAGGAACGCGTCGACGCCGTGCTGGACGCCGTACCGGCGCGGGACCGACAGACGCGCCCGGAGGCGTTCGCGCGGGCCGAGCGGCAGCGCAGGCGGTGGGCGACGCAGGTCGTGGTCGCCGACGAGCTGGCCCGGCGGGCCTGTGCGGCGCGGGGACTGGCGCCGCCGGAGGAGGTGGCCCCGGCGCGGGCGCTCGCCGTGGCGGGGGCCGATGTCGCCGACCTCGGCAGCATCGTCGCGGTGGCCCTCGCGCACTCCCCGGCCGCGCGCACCCTGCTGGCGGCGCTGGAGGCCGAGCAGCAGGTGCCGGAGGACGCCGTACGGGACTACTACGAGCGCAACCGGGACCGCTACCTCACCCGGGACGCGCTACGACGTGGTGTCGACCCCTACGGCGGGGCGGCGCCGGACGACTTCGTGCCGTACGAGCGGGTGCGGGACGACGTGGCGCGGGAGCTGCGGCGGGCGGCGGGCCGACGCGCCTTCTTCGACTGGCTGGACCGGGCCCGGGCCGACGTCGTGTACGCCCATGGGCACGAGCACCCCGGTGATCCGACGCATCCGGACCATGAGCACCGGCACTGAGCCGCATGCCGAATACGGAACCCAAACGCAACACGAACACCCATTGACCTCCGATGAATTCTGGTCCACCTTTTCATCAATCGGAGTCCAAGTTGGTGATTTGATCCAACCACTGGTCGCAGGAGGACACCCCATGCGTGTGAGAAGACTGTCCGGCTCCCTGGCCTGTCTCGTCGTTCTGTCACTGACGGCCGCCGGCTGCGGCCTGTCCGGCGGCGGATCCGACGACGGCTCCGCCACGGCGGGAGGCTGCGAGGTCGACAAGGGCAATGTCGGGTCCGGGAAGCTCACCGGCGAGGTGAAGGGCTCCATCACCTTCCAGACGACCAACTTGAAGAAGGACTTCGGCGACTACTTCAACGGCGTCATCAAGGCCTTCGAGAAGGCCCACCCCGACACGGAGGTCAAGTGGGTCGACGACCCGGGCGACGCCACCTTCACCCAGCGGCTGGTCGCCGACGCACAGGCCTGCACGCTGCCCGACGTGGTGAACATCAACGTCAACACGGCGGTCGCGCTGACCAAGAACGGCTATCTGCTGAACCTGGACGAGAAGGCCCCGGACGCCGGGAAGCCGTTCACCGAGTCGATGTGGAAGTCGAGCACCTATGCCCAGGGCGACGGCACCAAGGTGCACAGTGTGCTGCCGTGGTACTCCGGCGGCATCGTGCAGACCTTCAACACCGAGCTGATGAAGAAGGCGGGCCTCGATCCGGCCAAACCTCCGACGACCATCCTCGGCCTGTTCGACGACGCGGAGAAGATAGCGAAGGTCTCGGACGGCAAGTACTACGCCTTCCTCGCCAATCCGCAGCTGCGCATCCCCGCCGACTGGCAGCAGATGGGCATCAAGGTCCTCTCCGACGACGGCAAGAAGTTCACCTTCGCCGAGGACCCGAAGACCGCGCAGTGGGTCGAGGGGATGACCAAGCTGTACAAGGCCGGCGCGATGCCCCGCGACTCGCTCTCCTCCAACCAGGACGCGTCCACGGTGTACGGGCAGGGCAAGCTGGTCTACGGCTCGACCAACCCGAACTTCCTCCGCTTCATCGAGCAGAACAACCCGAGCGTCTACAAGCAGACCGGTGTCGCCCGCTACCCGCTGGACGCCCTCGGGCACACCGTGGGCGCCCCGCAGTACATCGGTGTCGCCTCCACGAGCAAGAACGCCGCCACGGCGCTGTCCTTCGCGCAGTTCCTGACCAACGCGGAGAACCAGCTGGAGTGGGCGAAGGACCCGAACGTGGTCATCTTCCCGTCGACCACGGCCTCGCTCGACGACCCGTTCTTCCAGTCGGTCAAGGGCGACGACCCGTTCGCCGAGGCCCGCAAGATCGTCGCCAGTGACCGCAAGACGGCGACCGCCGACGAGATCGCCCTCACGCCGGGCGAGCTGAACGCCGTCACGGCCCAGGTGCAGCTCGCCATGCAGGGCAAGAAGAGCGCCCAGGACGCCCTCGACGAGGCCCAGAAGAAGATGAACGCGCTGATCGAGCAGGGCAGCTGAGCATGGCGGCACGAACCCTGACCCCGGTACCCGGCTCCGCGAAGGTCGCGGAGCCGGGCCCCCGGGCCCCCGAACGCCCCACCGGCGTACGGCGGTTGCTGCGGGCCGTCAGGCCGGGCCCGTCGGCCGACGCGGGCGGCGCGGCGCTCTACCGGCGCTGGTGGCTGCCCTGGCTGTGGATGTCCCCGGCGATCATCGGGGTCACGGTCTTCGGCGTCTACCCGTTCCTCAACACGCTGCTGCTGTCCTTCACCGACGCCAAGCCGCTCGGGGGCGCCGCGTCGTTCGTGGGCCTGGACAACTACACGCGGATGCTGGACGACCCGGACTTCTGGCTCGCCACCCGCAACAGTCTGCTGTACGCGGTGATCGTGGTCCCGCTGATGGTGCTGCTGCCGCTGACGCTGGCCGTACTGGTGGAGAAGAACCTGCCGGGCATCGGCTTCTTCCGCTCCGCCTTCTACACCCCGGTCCTCGCCTCCAGCGTGGTCGTGGGCCTGAGCTGGCAGTGGCTGCTGAGCGACCAGGGCCTGGTCAACACCTGGCTGCAGAAGGCCCACATCATCCGCGAGGCCATCCCCTTCCTCTCCGACTCCTGGCTGATCCTGCTGTCGGCGATGGGCCTGACGCTGTGGAAGGGCCTCGGCTGGTACATGATCTTCTACCTGGCCGCCCTCGGGAACGTCCCCAAGGAACTGCACGAGGCCGCCTCGGTGGACGGCGCGGGCGCGATCCGCCGCTTCTGGCATGTCACCGTGCCCGGTGTACGCACCTCGATGATGCTGGTCGGCACCCTCACGGGCATCGGCTCGCTGCGTGTCTTCACCGAGATCTACATGCTCGGCGGCTCCACCGGCGGCCCCGGCGGCGCCGACCGCACCCTCCCCTTCTACATCCGGGACGTCGCCCTCGACCCCCTCACCGGCAACGCCGGCTACGGCTCGGCGGTCAGCGTCGCCCTCTTCGCACTCACCCTGGGCCTCACGCTGCTCGCACAGCGCCTGACGAAGGAGGACGAGGCATGACGACCGCCGAGACTTCCGTGACCTCCGTGGTGACCGAGCCGAAGCGGCGCCGCCTGATGCCCCGCTGGCGCGACTACGGCCGCCCCCGTGAACTCGTCGTCCGCTACCTGCTGTTGTTCTTCGTGCTCGGCATCACCGGCGGTCCGCTGGTGTGGCAGCTGCTGTCATCGCTGAAGGGCGCCGGTGAGGACGTGTTCGGCGCGGGCGCCTCACTGTTCCCCCGGCATCCGACCCTGAACGCCTACCGTCAGGTGTTCGACCAGGTCCCGGTGTGGACGTACATCCGCAACAGCACGATCGTCGTCATCCTGTCGGTCGGCAGCCAGCTGATCTTCTCCACCCTCGCCGGCTATATGCTCTCCAAGCCCTGCTGGAAGGGCCGGAAGCTGGTGTGGGTGCTGCTGATGGCGTCCATGATGTTCCCCTTCGAGTCCATCATGGTGTCGCTGTTCCTGAGCATCCGTGACCTGGGCCTGGTCGACAACCTGGTCGGCGTCTGGCTGCCCGGCTTCGTCGCCGCCATCAACGTCCTCATCATGCGGGCCGCGTTCCTCGCCGTCCCGCGCGAGATCGAGGACGCGGCGATGCTCGACGGGGCGGGCGAGTGGAAGCGGTTCCGGTACCTGTATCTGCCGTCCGCGTGGGGCGCGATCCTCGTCGTCACCATCAACACCTTCATCAGCGCCTGGGACGACTTCCTCTGGCCCCTGATCGTGCTGCGCACCGAGGACCACTTCACCCTCACCCTGGGCCTGGCCCGCCTCCAGTCCTCCTCCTTCGGCTACGACCAACGGCTGGTCATGGCCGGCTCGGTGATCTCGGTGGTCCCCGTACTGGTGCTGTTCGTGATCACCCAGCGGTGGTTCTACAAGGGCGTCTCCTCGGGGGCCGTGAAGCTCTGATCGCTCAGACCCGCTGTTCCACCACGAGCGGTGGCGCCGTCAGCGCCTCCCGCGCGGACCCGGCGACCCGGACCTCGAACGACGTCCCCGGCAGTACGGTCCTCTCCAGGTCGGCGCCGACCAGCTCCAGTTGGTCGGCGCCGAGGCGTATCCCGACCGTGCGGCACTCGCCCGGGGCGAGATCGACCGCCTGGAAGGCACGAAGCTCCAGCGTGCGCGGCCAGACGGGGGTGCGCAGAGGCCGGATGTAGAGCTGGGCGACGGTACGACCGTGCCGCTGCCCCGTGTTGGTGACGTCGACCTCGACCGTGCGGCCCGACAGTCGGGGCGGTCCGTATCGGAAGGTCGTGTACGACAGCCCGTGCCCGAAGGAGAACAGCGGCTCGGCACCGCCGTCGACGTAGGCGCCGTACTCGGTCTCCTTGTGGTTGTAGTACACGGGGAGTCGGGCCGCCGTCCGCGGGACGGAGACGGAGAGCCGGCCGCGGGGTTCGCTCAGCCCGAGGAGCACTTCCGCGATCGCGTCGCCGCCCCAGGGGCCGGGATACCAGGCGGTGAGCAGGGCGGCGGCCCGCTCGGCCGCCTCGGGGACCGCATGCGGGCGCCCCTGGATCAGAACGACCGCGGTGGGGGCGCCGGTCGCGGTGACGGCGTCGAGGAGGGCGTACTGGGCGGCCCCCAGCCGTAGCCCGGCGAGGTCCACGCCTTCCCCGCAGGTCATCTCGGAGACGACCGTACGGGCGGCCCCGTTGGCGTCGAACGCCGTGTCGGCCGTACGGGCGCTGCTGCCGCCCAGCACGAGCACGGCGAGGTCGGAGGCGGCGGCCGTCGCGACCGCGTCGGGGATGCCGGTGAGGTCGTCGCCGGTGAGGGCCGCGCCGGGGGCGTGACGGATGTCCGTGCCGGGCGGGGCGAGGCGGCGCAGTCCGTCGAGGACGCTCGTGCCGGTGCCGGGCCGCTGCGGGGCGGTGTAGTCGCCGAGTTGGTGGGCGATGGTGTCGGCGTGCGGCCCGAGCACGGCGATTCGCCGGACGGATGGTCGTACGGGCAGGACGCCGTCGGTGTTGTGGAGGAGTGTGACCGCGGCGCGGGCCAGGTCGGTGCTGAGGGCACGGCCCGCCTCGGGTGACGGCGGCTCGGGGCGGGCGTAGGGCTGTTCGAACAGCCCCAGGCGGAACTTCAGTCGCAGGACACGCGCCACGGCGGCGTCCAGCGTGTCCTCGCGGACGAGCCCCCGCTCGACGGCCTCTTCGAGGCGCGTGAACCCCTCGTCCCAAAGGCTCAGGTCCACGCCCGAGTTCAGCGCGAGGGCGCCCGCCGACACCGCGTCACCGGTGATCCGGGCCAGCCGGTCCACGGCCAGCCCGTCGGCCATCACCAGCCCCTCGAAACCCCACCGCTCGCGCAGCAGCCCGGTCAGCAGAGCACGGTTGCCGGAACAGGGCAGACCGTCGACCTCGTTGTACGCCGACATCAGGGCGGCGGCCCCGGCGCGCACACCGGCCCGGGCGGCGGGCAGATGGATCTCGTGCAGCTCGCGCGGGCCCAGTTCGGACTCGGCGGAGTTACGACCACCGACCGTGGCCCCCTGACCGGCGAAATGCTTGAGGACGACGGCAGCCCGGCCGGCGGCGAAGGCCCCGTCCCGGCCCGGCGTTCCCTGCATCCCCCTGACCAGCGCCTCGGTCAGCCGGGCCGCGAGATACGGATCCTCACCGAAGCACTCCTCCGTACGCCCCCAGCGCGGATCCCGGACGATGTCGAGAGCCGAGACGAGCGCCACATGACCACCACGGGCCCGCAGCTCGGCGGCGGCATGCGCGGCGGCCCGCTCGTACAGACCGGGGTCCCAGGTGGCGCCCACGGCCAGGTTGACGGGCAGAACCGTACCGTCGAGCGCCATGTGCCCATGCGGCACCTCCTCGACGAACAACGCCGGAATACCGAGCCGGCTCCGCTCGACGACATGCCGCTGCACCAGGTCGGCGAGTGCGGCACTGCCGGCGGCATCGGGCCCGTTGCCGTACTCGACCCCGGACCAGGCGTCGGCCCGCATCAACCCGTACAGCGCACCGAGCCCCGCGAAACGCTCGGTCTCGGCGAACAGCGCGTCGGTGAGCTCGAAGCCGCCGTCGGGGGTGCGGCGGTAGGCGTCCCAGCCGTACATCCGCTGATTGAGCTGCCCGACTTTCTCGCGCAGGGTCATACGGGAGAGGAGATCGGCGACGCGGGAGTCGAGAGGGGCGGTGGGGGTGCGGTAGAGGGGGGTGGCCGACTGGGCGACGGTCATGGGGACGGGCTCCTCAGAAACGGGGGCGCCTGCAGCGCCCCTTTCAGCCCCCTGCCGAGCGCCTCGCGGGCCAGGGCCACAGCACCCTGGCAACCATCGACCACCGGGGCGATCGCAAGGCCAAGGTGAGCCATTCGCTCGGTGAACGGGGTCAACAGGGGCCCATCGGGGGCGAGCAACCCACCCGTGACGACGAGCGGTTCACCCTCGCGGGGCGCCAACGCGACCACCATGTCGGCCAGCGCTCCCCCGGCCTCCCGAAGGATCTCCGAAGCGACAACGTCCTTCTCCTCGGCGGCCCGAGTGACCAGCGGAGCAAGGGCGGCAAGATGGGTCGGCGGCCTGTCCATGACGGCAGGGAGCAGGTGGGCGCGATATGCGGCGCGCTGCGCCGGGCTCCAGCTCGGGTCACGAACGTCGCCCTCATCGCCGTACGCCCCCTGGGGCAAGGTCTCCCCCGGCAGGGCAAGCGCCCGACCGACCGCAGTCGCCAGCGCCGTGGGCCGCCCCCGCCCGTCCGCCGCCCGCAAGGCCGCCCGAACCGCACTACGCCCGATCCAGAACCCGCCGCCGTCATCCCCGAGCAGCCACCCATCGCCGCCGGAAGTCGCGACGAGCACCCGATCGGCGATCCGCGCCGCGACGGCCCCCGTGCCGGCCACCAAGGCGAGCCCATCGGCAGGGTGACCCGGCGCTCCGGCGAACGCGGCCTCGATGTCGCTGTAGGTCTCGACCGAACGCGGGGCGATACCGACGCGCTCCAGCGCGGCGGTGAGGGCGTCCTGCGCCCGAACCCGGCCCGGCTCGTCCGCAGGACTGCGCGCCGCACCGGCGAAACCGCCGGCCACCGCCACCGCGCGGCCACGCAACGCCTCCGGCACCGCACCCGCGATCGCCTCGGCGAGGTGGTCGATCAGCTCCGGCACAGGCACGGTCAGCGCGTTGCCCGGCCCGGCGACGCCCTCCCCCCGCGGTCGGCCCTCGCGCGCGGACGCGCACACCGCACGCGTACGGGTGCCGCCGGCGTCGATGCCGACCACGAGTTCTTGGTTCAAATCACTATTCATTGCAGCCCATGGTGGTTGATACATTCGCCGCAGACAAGGTCCCTGGAGTGTTCCGAGGCCCCGAGGAGGACGCCATCAGCACGCCCCCGCCCGCTCCCGAACTCCGCTTCGGCGTCAACTACACCCCGCGTCGCGGCTGGTTCCACGCATGGCACGACTTCGAACCGCGGTTCGCCCGGGAGGACCTGGCGCAGATCGCCGGGCTGGGCCTCGATCACGTACGGGTCTTCCATCTGTGGCCGCTCCTCCAGCCCAACCGCAGCGTGGTCCGCAGGTCCGCCGTGGACCAGCTCTGTCAGCTGGTGGACATGGCCGCCGAGTTCGGTCTGGACGTCCTCGTGGACGGTGTGCAGGGCCATCTGTCGAGCTTCGACTTCTACCCGGAGTGGACGCGCGGCTGGCACCACCGCAATGTGTTCACCGACCCCGACGCGATCGAGGCGCAGGCGACCCTGCTGCGCACCCTCGGCCAGGCCCTGGCCTCCCGCCCGAACCTCATCGGCCTGCAGCTCGGCAACGAGCTCAACAACCTGGTCGAGCACAACCCGGTGACGGCGGCGGAGGTGGACCACTACCTGGACACGCTGCTCGCGGCGGCCCGTGAGGGGCTGGGCGAGGGCGGGGGCCTGGTCACGCACTCCGCGTACGACGCCGCCTGGTACGGCGACGACCACCCCTTCACCCCCGAGGCCTCGGCCCGCAAGGGCGACCTCACCACCGTCCACCCCTGGGTGTTCTCCGGCAACTGCGCCCGCCGCTACGGGCCCCGCTCCCCGCAGGTGCTGCACCTCGCCGAGTACGGGACCGAGCTGGCCAAGGCGTACGCCACCGACCCCGCCCGCCCGGTCTGGGTGCAGGAGACCGGCGCGCCCGAGCCGCACATCCCGGCCGCCGACGCGCCCGACTTCGCCCGCGCGACCCTCCTGAACGCGGCGGACTGCACCGGCCTGTGGGGCGTCACCTGGTGGTGCTCCCACGACGTGGACCGCTCCCTCGCCGACTTCCCCGAACTCGAGTACACCCTGGGCCTGTTCGACTCCACGGGCCGCCCGAAGCCGATCGCCCACGCCCTCGCGGAGACGGTGGCGGAGCTGCGCGCCAAGCCGGGTCGTTCCGCGTCCGTGCCGGTCAGGGAGACCGCGCTGGCCCTGGACCGCACCCCGGCGACGCGGTCGGTGTCCGGGCCCGGAGGCACCTTCTTCGAGACATGGATGCGGCTGCGGGAGGAGGGGGCGCGGCCGGCGGTGGTGCTCGCGGAGCGGGCGGAGGACACGGAGTATCTGGCGGCGCGGGGTATCACACAGGTGATCCACGCGGAGTGAGCGTGAGGTGCACGGGTGCCCATGGCGAGACCCGCTCCCGCCGTGGGCGCCCCGGCAGCGCCGACCCACAGCCGGTCGGAAGCCGGAAGTACGAAACCGAGCCCCGTCACACCGCCCCGACCAGCGCCTCCGCCACCGCCCGCAGATTGACCCGGCCCCGCCCGTAGGCGTGCACGGAGTCCTTCTCCCCCGGCTCGGGCAACCCCGTCGACACCCGTACCGCATCCGGCCGTGCGGCCAGCAGCGCGTCGCGCAGTCGCCGCTGCCAGGGGTGCAGGCCGGCATCGCAGACGGCGACCACCAGGGGTCGCCCCTCGGCCGCCCTCAGCGCCTGCGCCACAACAGTGCCCGGGTCCCCCGGCTGCCCGGCGACGGCCGTCCCGGTGGCCGTCGGGTCGAGGGCGCGCAGCGCGGTGAGAAGGTCCTCGCCGCCCCAGTTGAGGGCGGGGTGCGGCGGCGGGAAGAGGTCGACGACATGGGCGCCGGGCACGGGCGGCGGCAGCGGCCCCCCGCTCCGTACGGCCCGGCGCGCCGCGTCGAGGCCAGCGGCGCCGTCCCAGCGGGCCACCGTCTGCCGGGCGGGCGGGGCCGCGTACCGCTTGGCGAGGCGCACCACTCGTCCGGCGGCCTCCGTGACCCGCTCCTCGGAGAGTTCCCCGGAGGCCAGGGCGTCGAGCACCGCGTCCCGGCAGGCGAGGGTCGTGTCGAGATCGGGTACGGCGACGATGACCTGGTCGGCTCCGGCGGCGAGAGCGAGACGGGCGCCGGCCGCCTCGCCGTAGCGGTCGGCGATGGCCTTCATCTCCAGCGCGTCGCTCACCAGCACACCGTCGAAGCCGAGTTCGTCGCGGAGCAGGTCGCCGAGGATACGCGGGCTGAGGGTGGCGGGGCGGTCGGGGTCCAGGGCAGGGAAGACCACGTGGGCGCTCATCAGCATCGGCACGCCCGCGGAGATCGCCGCCCGGAAGGGGGCGAGGTCGAGTTCGGCGTACGGCCGTGGGTCGACGGCGAGTTCGTGGTGGCTGTCGGTGACCGTGCCGCCGTGGCCGGGGAAGTGCTTGGCGCAGGAGGCGATGCCGCGTGACTCGGTGGCGGCGATCCAGGCGTGCAGGTGCCGGGAGACGAGCTCGGGGTCCGAGCCGAAGGAGCGGGTGCGGACGATCGGGTTCTCGGGCCGCCGCTGGACGTCGGCGACCGGGGCGTAGGAGACGGTGATGCCGAGCGTGGCGAGGTGCCCGGCGAGCGCGTCGGCGCAGTAGGCGGTGAGCGCCGGGTCGTCGACGACACCGAGGGCCCAGTTGCCGGGTACCTCGGGGGCGCCCGCGCCCGCCAGGTGGCCGATGCCGCCGCCCTCGTTGTCGATGGCCACCAGCAGATCGGGGCGCAGCGCCCTGAGCGTGCCGGTGAGT
>NZ_AEJC01000030.1 GCF_000317595.1 Streptomyces ipomoeae 91-03
GTGCCGGGCTGTCGGTGTCGCGTGCGATGCTCGGTGGTGTGGAAAGCAGGTCTGTCAGTCCGGTGTTCGTCGGTCGTGCCGACGAACTGGAGGTGCTGCACGAGGCGTTGGCCCGTGCGGCAGGCGAGGGTCCCGCACAGGCGCCCGGCGGCGGGGGAGCCGGGGGCACTGGCGGAGAGCCGCAGGCGTTGTTGCTCGGAGGTGAGGCCGGGGTCGGAAAGACGCGGCTGGTCGAGGAGTTCGCGGCGGCGGCCGAACGCGCGGGCGCGGTCGTCGCGCTCGGCGGCTGTGTCGAGATAGGCGCCGACGGGCTGCCCTTCGCCCCCTTCTCCACAGCCCTGCGCGCCCTCTACCGCAGACTCCCCACCGAGCTGATCGCCGCGGCGGCCGGTCAGGAGCAGGAACTGGCCCGGCTGCTCCCCGAGTTGGGCGAGACCCCACGCGCAGGGCACGACGAGGAGGGCACGGCCCGGCTGTTCGAGCTCACCGCCCGCCTCCTGGAACGCCTCGCCGCCGACCGCACGATCGTCCTCGTACTGGAGGACCTGCACTGGGCCGACGCCTCCACCCGCCACCTCCTCGCCTACCTGCTGCGCACCCTGCGCACCGGCCGCCTCGTCGTCCTCGCCACCTACCGCTCCGACGACATCCACCGCCGCCACCCGCTGCGCCCCCTCCTCGCCGAACTCGACCGCCTCCGCACGGTCCGCCGTATCGAACTGCGCCGTTTCAACCGCGCCGAGGTCGGCCACCAGCTCGCCGGTATCCTCGCCGCCGAACCCGACCCGACGCAGGCCGACGAGATCTTCGAACGCTCCGACGGCAACGCCTTCTTCGTCGAGGAACTCGCCGTCGCCGCCCACGACGGCGGCTGCGTCGGCCTCACCGACTCCCTGCGCGACCTCCTCCTCGTCCGCGTCGAGAAGCTCCCCGAGGACGCCCAGCGGGTCGCCCGGATCGTCGCCGCGGGCGGCTCCACCGTGGAGTACGCCCTGCTCGCGGCCGTGGCCCGGCTCCCCGAGGACGACCTCATCGAGGCGCTACGGGCCGCCGTCGGCGCCAACCTCCTGCTTGCCGCACCCGGCGGCGACGGCTACCGCTTCCGGCACGCCCTCGTCCGCGAGGCCATCGGCGACGACCTGCTCCCCGGCGAGTGCTCCCGTCTCAACCGCCGCTACGCCGAAGCCCTCGAAGCCGACCCCGCGCTCGTCCCCGCCGACGGCCGCGCCACCCGCCTGGCCAGCCACTGGTACCACGCCCACGACGCCGCCAAGGCCCTCCCCGCCGTCCTCGACGCCTCCGTCGAGGCCCGCTCCCGGCACGCCCACGCCGAGCAACTACGGCTGCTGGAGCGGGCGATGGAGCTGTGGGACGCCGCCCCCGACGCCGTACGCGCCACCCTGCGCCCCATCGACTACTCCGAGGTCTATCCGCCCTGCGGCTGCGACCCCGCCACCACCCCGCTGCGCTACCTCGACCTCATGGCCGAGGCCGCCGTCGCCGGACGACTGTGCGGGGAGCGGGAGCGGGCCCTTCGGATCACGCGGCGGGCGCTGGACCTGCTGCAGGAGGAGGACGACCCGCTACGGGCGGCCTGGTTCTGGGTCCAGCGGTCGTTGCTGGTCCAGGGGCTGGCCCGAGGCAACGGCTG
This sequence comes from Streptomyces ipomoeae 91-03, assembly GCF_000317595.1. Lineage (GTDB taxonomy): Bacteria > Actinomycetota > Actinomycetes > Streptomycetales > Streptomycetaceae > Streptomyces > Streptomyces ipomoeae. The sequence goes on from NZ_AEJC01000030.1 coordinate 1,652, forward strand.
GAAGGAGCTCGGCACCGCCCAGGAACTGGTGCGCGGTCTACCCCCGTCCGAGGTGCACGCCGAGGTCCTGACGATGGCCGCCGGCTGGTCCATGCTCCATGAGCCCGGCCCCGACGCCATGACGGCCGCCCAACGCGCCGTCGAGTACGCGTGCATGGTCGGCGCCGACGAGATCGAACTGACCGCGCGGCTCACCCTCGGCGGCCTGATGGTCGACTCGGGCGACGTCGAGGCGGGACTGGCCGAGCTTTATCAGGTCAGGAACCGGGTGCTGAGGGAACCCGGCGCCTTCGCCACGGTTCTGGGCAATGCCCTGGTCAATCCACCCTCGTTCCTGGAGGGCATCGGCCGCTCCCAGGAGGCGGTGACACTCCTCCACGAGGGCCTGGAGCTCGTCCGACGACTGGGACTGCGGGACACCGAGTCATGGCTGTGGGCGAACCTCGCCGAATCCCTGGAATCCCTCGGCCGCTGGAACGAGGCCGCCGAGGCCGCGCTGAACGCCCAGAGCATCGGCCACAACGCCAAGCCCCACGGTGTCGGGGCCGGCTACGGCGCCCGCATGGCGATCGCCCGCGGTGACATCGCCGAAGCCCACCGCCAACTGGCCGCCGCCCGCGCCCACTTCGGTACCCACGACCCCATGCCCCAGTACAACCTGCCGCTGTCCCGCAACACGATGGGTGTCGCCATCGCCGAGGGCCGTCTCCAGGACGCCCGCGCCGAACTGGTCCGTGTCCTCGACACCGGCTTCCCCATGGGCACCCAGCGCTATGCCTGGCCGCTGCTGCTCACCGCCGCCACCGCCGAGGCCGACGCCCTGGGGCTGCCGGGCGCCGAGCAGGGCCGCGCCGACGTTCTCGACCGGATCTTCACCGTGGTCAAGAAACTCACCACCGGGGCACCGATCTGGCTCGCCCACGAGCATTGGGTGCGTGCCGAACTCCAGCGCGCCGAGGGCGTGATGGCCCCCGACACCTGGTCCGACGTCGTCACCGCCTTCGAGCCCCTTGAACGGCCGTACGACCTCGCCCGCGTCCGGCACCGGCTCGCCGAGGCCCTGCTGGCCGACGGCACCGACGACCAGGCCCGCGACCGCGCGACGGAACTGCTGCGGCTGGCCGCCGCCGTCGCCGACCACCTCGGCGCCCGCCCCCTCGCCGACCAGGTCTCCCTCCTCGCCCGCCGCGCCCGCCTCACCCTCAGCCGCGCCCCCGAGCCCGCCCTCACCCCCACCGACCCCGTCGCCGCCCTGGGGCTCACCGGCCGCGAACACGACGTCCTCCGCCTCGTCGCCGCAGGCCGCACCAACCGCCAAATAGCCGAGGAACTCTTCATCTCCCCGAAGACAGCCAGCGTCCACGTCTCGAACATCCTGGCAAAGCTCGGCGTCTCGGGCAGGGGCGAGGCGGCGGCGGTGGCGCACCGACTGGGGCTTTTTCCGGCCGGGGCGGGGGAGCGACTGGCTGCGGGATGATGGGAACAGGCCGCGAACCGCAGGGGAGCCATGCAGTACCGGACCGAGTTCACCGAGCACGCCGCCGCCCAGCGCGACGCGCTCCCCGAGGACCGGCGCGAACTCCTGGAGCGAGGGCTCCAGAAACTGGCCGAGGACCCCTTCACACCCGTGTCCCGGGCCGTGAGCGGCGAGGACATCCGCGTGGTGTCCGGGGCATCAGGACTGACCGTGCACTACCCGGTCCACCGGGCTTTCCTGATCCCCATGCCCATGGCGAACCATGACCAGTCGCTGATCGACGACGAGTAGCCGCCGCCCGCCGCGACGCGGGCTCAAAGGGGGAGCACCGTGTTCAACGCCTTCGAGGAACTGTTCGCGCCCGGCCGCAAGCACACCCGTGACGAGCAGAACCGGCTGGAGCTGACCCGGGAGGACGTCGGGGACAACGACCCCGGGCGCGGGCCGATAGACCTCGCGTCCGGGAAGGTCGTCGTACGACCGCCCACGGCGGACCAGGAGGCTTCCGAGCCGGACCAGGTGGCTGAGGCGGACACCGGCGAGGAGTGAGACGCCCGGCTACTTCACCTCCAGCTCCAGGATCTTGTCGTCGCCGCTCTCCGGGGAGCCCCGGCCGTCGGTCTCGCTCGTCACCAGCCACAGCTTGTCGCCGCCGGCCGAGACGACCGTGCGGAGACGGCCGTACTCGCCCTCCAGAAAGGCCTGGGGATCGGCGGAAGGCTTGGTGCCGTCGAGGGGGATGCGCCAGAGGCGCTGGCCCCGCAGGCCGGCCATCCAGACGGAACCCTCCGCTATGGCGATGCCGCTGGGGGAGGCCTCGGCCACGTCCCACACCGCCACCGGGTCGACGTAGCCGGACTTGTCGCCCTTGCCCTCGACCTCCGGCCAGCCGTAGTTGCCGCCCGGCTGGATCTGGTTCAGCTCGTCCCAGGTGTTCTGGCCGAACTCCGAGGCCCACAGGCGCTGCTTGCTGTCCCAGGCGAGGCCCTGGACGTTGCGGTGGCCGTACGAGTACACGACGGAGTTGTCGAAGGGGTTGCCCGGGGCCGGCTGGCCGTCCGGGGTCATACGGAGGATCTTGCCGCCGAGGGAGTCCTTGTCCTGGGCCAGCGGGCCCTCGTACCGCTCCCCGGTGCCGGCGTACAGCATCCGGTCGGGGCCGAAGGCGATACGGCCGCCGTTGTGATTGGTGCCCTTGGGGATGCCGCGCAGGATGGTGTCGGGGGCGCCCAACTGCTCGCCCTCGGGCTTCTCGGGGTCGTACAGCATCCGCACGATCCGGTTGTCGGACTCCGAGGTGAAGTACGCGTAGATCATGTGGTCCGAGGCGTACTCCGGGGAGACGGCCAGGCCCATGAGGCCGCCCTCGCCGGCCGCGGCGACGCCCGGGACCTCGCCCAGCTCCGTCTTCTCGCCGGTCTTCTCGTCGATTCTGCTGATCGTGCCCTCGTCGCGGGAGGACACCAGGAGGCCGCCCTCGGGGAGGGGAGCGAGGCCCCAGGGGGTGTCCAGGTCCTCGGCGACGGTGCGGACCACCTTCACCGAGCCCTTCGCCGGGGGCACTTCTTCCGCCGCCTGCTCGGAGGGCGAGGCCGATGCCGCGCTGCTGCTCGGGGGCGAGCCACCGCTCGTGTCCGGTTGTTCTCCGTCGTCGGAGGAACAGCCGGTCGTCACCAGGAGCACGGCCGCGGCCAACACGGCCGTCACCACTCGACGTTGCGCCATCATGATCCCTTCGACGTGGAGCTTCTACTGTTCTTACACCGCCGGCGCCCCACAGGTTCCACCTCCGCCCGATCAAGAAGATTTTTCGGCTGCGACCCGGCAGTTGCCTGTTGTCCGCCCGCCGTTCGCCGCCGTGCTGGGCGAGCCGTTCCCTCAGTCCCAGGATCCCTGAGCCGGAGGAAGATCTTCCACCTCCGCCAGATCCTGGGCCGTCAGGCGCAGCGAGACCGCCCCCGCGTTCTCCGCCGCCCAGCGCTCGTGCTTGGTCCCCGGCACCGGCACCACGTGGGGACCCCGGGCCAGAAGCCAGGCGAGGGCCACCTGGGCCGGGGTCACGGTGTCGCCGTGGCGGGCCGCGACGCGGCGGAGGCCGGCGACTATGGGCTGGTTGGCGGCCATCATCTCGGCGGTGAAACGGGGATGGCGGGCGCGCATGTCGTCCGGTTCGAAACCCTCGCCGGGGGTCAGCGTGCCGGTGAGGAAGCCGTTGCCGAGGGGCATGGCGGCCAGGAAGCCGATGCCGCGGGCGGCGCACCAGGGGAGAAGGGAGTCCAGGGCCTCCCGCGACCAGACCGACAGCTCCGCCTGCACCGCGCTGACCGGAAACACCTGCTGGATCCGGCGGAGCCGGCGGATCGTCGCGTCGTACATGCCCGTGCCCGACCGGCGGCCCGCCCGCGCGCCCACCGCGCACAGGCCCAACGCCCGTACCTTTCCCGCCTGTACGAGCTCCGCCATCGCACCCCATGTCTCCTCGACCGGAACCTCGGGGTCCTCGCGGTGCAGTTGATAGAGGTCGATGACGTCGGTCTGCAGCCGCCGCAGCGAGGCGTCGCAGGCGCGCTTCACATAGCCGGGGCGGCCGTTGGCCACGATGTGCTGCTCACCCACCAGCAGGCCGACCTTCGTGGAGACGAAGGCGTCCCGGCGGCGCTCCTTCAACACCCGCCCCACCAGCAGCTCGTTGGTGAACGGGCCGTACATGTCGGCGGTGTCCAGCAGCGTCGTGCCGAGATCGAGCGCCCGGTGCACCGTCCGCAGCGACTCGTCGCCCCGTTGCCGCGACCCGGTGTACGCCCAGTTCATCGGCATGCATCCGAGTCCGACGGCCCCCACTTCGAGCGTCGCCGCGCCGATCGTCCTGCGCTCCACCTGGTCGTGACCCTCCCTCTCCTGGTCCCCCAACCTAACCTCTGCCGTTCCGGGCACCTGACATAGTCTCCGGAGCATGACTGCCGACTCCACCTCACACCGCACCCCGGACGTGACCGCCGACGTGTGGCTCCCCATCCCGCCGGACGACATCGACGGGCTCCCCGAAGGGCCCAACTACCTCTTCTGGGACGGAGGTGAGGACGGAAACCAGCCCTATCCCGGCGACCCGTCGGACTGCGTCCTGTACGTCGTGCCGTACATGAAGCGCTGGTCGGTGCGGGGCAACCCGCTGGAGCACATGCCGAATCTGAGTGTCATTCAGACGCTCACGGCGGGTGTCGACGACGTCATGGCGCGACTGTCGGTGGTCGCGCCGGGTGTCCGGCTCTGCAATGCGCGAGGAGTGCACGAGGCCAGTACGGCGGAGCTCGCGCTGACGCTCACGCTCGCCTCGCTGCGCGGCGTCCCCGACTTCGTACGGGCCCAGCAACAGGGGTTCTGGCAGGGCGGTTTCCGTCCGGCGCTGGCCGACAAGTCCGTCCTGATCGTCGGCTACGGCGCGATCGGCGCCGCCATCGAGGACCGGCTCGTACCCTTCGAGGTGGCGCGGGTGGCGCGCGTCGCGCGCTCTGAGCGCACCACGGCGCGCGGACCGGTGCACCCGCTCACCGACCTGCACTCCCTGGTGCCCGAGGCGGATGTCGTGATCCTGTCCACACCGCTCACGGAACAGACGAAAGGTCTGGTCAACGCCGATTTCCTGGCCCGTATGAAGGACGGGGCCCTGCTGGTGAACGTTGCCCGCGGAGCCGTCGTCGACACCAAGGCGCTCCTCGCCGAGCTGGACACAGGGCGCATCACGGCGGCGCTCGATGTCACCGACCCCGAGCCCTTGCCGCCCGGACACCCCTTGTGGAAGGCGCCGGGAGTACTCATCAGCCCTCACGTCGGCGGTCCCACGTCGGCCTTCCTGCCGCGTGCGAAAAGGCTGTTGGTGGACCAGTTGGAACGTTTCGTGAACCATCGGCCGCTGCGCAACGTGGTCCTTACGACAGCAGAGCCGGCGCACTTGTAATCCACTTCGGGCACCCTCCGCATCCCTTCGGAAGCGGTACGTGCTCGTATTGCCGCAGGTGGTCACGGAGCGTATGGGTACCCTGTCCCTGAGTGACGAGACTGGTGTATCGTCCGGGCAGGGGCTGCGCCGCGCACCGTTCGGCGCCGGGGACGGACTTGAGACTGCGAGGGGGGCGACGGGCGATGCACGGCCTATGGACGAACGATCCGACGCGGCGGAGCCGACGGAGGCCCTGGCGAGCTGCGACGCGGAGGCACCCGCACGGGAGTCACGGCGGCCACAGCGGTCACGGCAGGCACCTCAGGCACAGCAGCCCCAGAAAGCACACCCATCCCACGCACCGGGACCAGTGGGGCAGGGGATCGCTCACCGGGGAGATCCGGTGAGTCCCCGCCCGTCCTCCGCACCCACGCTGAGCCCCACGCCGAGGACGGCCAAGCCACTGCCCGGGGTGCTGCTGCCGGGCGGGCCGTCGCCCGAGCGCGGCGGCGCGAGCCTGCGGGCCCAGCTCGTCCTCGCCCTGCTGTGCGCGGCCTACGCCGTCGGTGCCGCGTTCGGCTGGGGCAATGAGCAAGTCGCCCTCGTCATGGGCGACTTCGGCCTCAGCGCCGCCGCGGCGACGGCGGCCGTCTCCTGCTTCCGCTACGCGCGCAGCCGCCGCAGCCGCTTTCGACCCGCCTGGCTGCTGTTCGCCCTGTCATCCGCCATGGCGGCGCTGGGCAACGGCGTCTGGGGGTGGTACGAGGTCGTCCTGGAGCGGCCCGTGCCCAACCCGAGCTACGCCGACCTGTTCTTCCTCTGCTTCGCGCCCCCCGCCATCGTCGGCCTGCTGGTGCTGGCCAAGAGGCCCGTGACCCAGGCCGGCTGGGTCTGCCTGGCACTGGACGCCTGGCTCATCGGCGGCTCCCTGGTCACGCTCTCCTGGAGCCTCGCGCTGGCCCAGACCGCCCAGCTCGACGACTCGGACACCGCGCACACCGCGCTCTCGCTGGCCTACCCGCTGCTCGACATCGCCCTGGTCAGCATGGTGCTCGCGCTGCACTTCCGCCGCTCCTCGATGCACCGCTCGGCGGTGAACACCGCGATCGGCGCGCTCGCGCTCACCGTGATGTGCGACGCCCTGTTCGCCTCACCCCTGCTGCACAACAGCTACCGCTCCGGCCAACTCCTCGACGCCGGCTGGTTCGCGGGCTCCCTGCTCCTCGCCTACGCCCCCTGGGCCGGCCAGCGGCATGGACAGCCCGAGGAAGAGCAGCACGCGCGCGTGGTCCACGAACACATCCCGGGACAGCGCCACGACGCCGACGGGCACCGGCACGACGCCGACGGGCACCGCCACGACGGCCCGCACGGAGGACACGTCCACGTGCCCCTCCAGGGAGGAGGTCACAGTCGGTATCCGGTCACGCGCCCCATCGCCGGATCCCTGGCCGCCCTCACTCCGTACCTGGCCGCCGCCGTCTGCACCCTGGGCATCCTCTACAACGTGCTCAACGGCCGCAGCGTCGACCGCGTGGTGCTCATCACCGCCTGCACCGTCGTGCTCGCGCTCGTCGTCCGCCAGGGCATCATGCTCCTCGACAACATCACCCTCACCCAGGAACTGGCCCAGAAGGAGAACCACTTCCGCTCCCTGGTCCAGGGCTCCAGCGACGTCATCATGATCGCCGCGCCCAGCGGCATCCTCCGCTACGTCAGCCCGGCCGCCGCCGGGGTGTACGGACGCCCCGCGGAGGAGCTCGTCGGCAAGGAGCTGGCGTCGATCATCCACCCCGAGGATCTCGGCTGCGTCGTCCACGAGGTACGCCGCTTCCTCGCCGCCAGCCCCGCCGAGGAGCCCACCACCCGCATCGAGTGCCGCTTCAAGTCCGGCGACGGCGGCTGGCTGAACGTGGAGTCCACGGTCAACCGGCACCACGGCGGCCTCATCTTCAACAGCCGTGACGTCACCGAGAGAGTGCGTCTGCAGGCCCAGCTGCAGCACAACGCCGAGCACGACCCGCTCACCGACCTGCCCAACCGCGCGCTGTTCACCAAGCGCGTCCAGCAGGCGCTCTCCGGCCGTCGCTCCTCCGACCGCGGCATCGCCCTGCGCAACACCGCGGTCCTCTTCATCGACCTCGACGGCTTCAAGGCCGTCAACGACACCATCGGACACCAGGCCGGGGACGAACTGCTCGTCCAGGCCGCCCGCAGACTCCAGGAGTCGGTCCGCCAGGGCGACACCGCCGCCCGCCTCGGCGGCGACGAGTTCGCGGCCCTCATCGTCGGCGACGGCTCCCGCGACCGGGCCGCCCGTGAACAGCACATCTTCGAGCTCGCCGACCGGCTGCGCGTCACCCTCTCCCAGCCGTACACCATCGACGGCAACGACGTCCGTGTGGCCGCCTCCATCGGCGTCGCCTTCGCCGAGGCGGGCCTCGGCGCGGGCGAGCTGCTGCGCAACGCCGACCTCGCCATGTACCGCGCCAAGGCGTCCGGCAAGGGCCGCGTCGAGCTGTACCAGCCGCAGATGCAGCAGGACGTCGTACGCAAGGCCGAGCTGGCCACCCGGTTGCGGGCCGCGCTGCACGACGGCGAGTTCCTGCTGCTGCACCAGCCGGTGGTCGAGCTGGAGACCGGCCGGATCTCGTCGGTCGCGACCGAGGCCCGCTGGCGCTCGTCCCAGGGGGTGCTGTTCACCCCCGCCGAGTTCCTGAGGGTCTCCGAGGACAACGACAAGACCGCCGAACTGGGCCGCTGGATGCTGGAACAGGCCGTCGAGCACGCCTCCGAGCGCCTAGTGAACGGCCTGCACGTCCCGGTCTCCGTCCGGATGAGCGCCCGGCGCCTGCTGGACCGCTCACTGCCCCCGGGCTCCCTGGAGACCCTGCTGACCCGCCACGGGCTCCCCTCCGGCTCCCTGGTCATCGAGCTGTCCGACACCGAGGTGAAGGGCTCCCTGGACGACCTGGAGCGCCGGCTGAGCCAGCTGCGGCGCCTCGGCGTCCGGGTCGCCCTGGACGGCCTCGGCAGCGGCCAGGCGGCCATCACGGCGCTGCGCCGCCTCCCCGTCGACGTACTGAAGCTGGACCGAAGCCTCGTCGAGGGGGTCGTGGAGTCCACCCGGCTGCACAAGATCACCAGTGGGCTGCTGCGCATCGCGGGCGACCTCGGGCTGGAGTCCGTGGCCGAGGGGGTGGACCTGCCCGAGCAGGTCGTCGCCCTGCGCGCGATGGGCTGCACCCACGGCCAGGGCGCCGCCTTCTCCGGACCGCTGGACGAGTACCGGCTGCGCCGGGCCCTGTCCACAGGGAACTATCCGGTGCCGCGCGGCCCGGCGGAACCCGCGTTCGCGGGAGGCGGGGCGGGGGTGTACACCAGTGGTGTGCCCGCTGTCTACGGAGGCGGAAGCGCCCTTCGCTCACATAATGAGACTCCTGTCCCACCAACTTGACACGCGGTGCGCGCCGGGGGGAGGGTCAGTGCCATGCGCACCCGAATTCTCGTACTTGGAAAGCGCGTCGGCTGAAGCTGGGTCCGACCGGAGGATGTTCCGGAACCCCCAGCGACCGTACCCGGCGCGCTCCCCTCGCTTGCCTCATGGCACGAGGGGTTTTTTGTTGCACGGGCACCAGTCAGACGTGAGCCGCACACCGTGCAAAACGGTGTAAACCTGTCGCACAAACCCTCGCTAAGAACCTCAGCATCGAGAAGAGAATGCCGATGACCGAGCAGGCCACCGGGGCCCACCATCCGCAGCCGCGGCCCCGATCCGGAGGACAGTCCACCCCCGTCGAGCACGTCACGGGTGCGCAGTCCCTCATCCGCTCTCTCGAGGAGGTCGGGGCCGAGACGGTATTCGGCATCCCCGGCGGCGCGATCCTCCCGGCGTACGACCCGCTGATGGACTCCACCCGGGTGCGCCATGTGCTCGTCCGCCATGAGCAGGGCGCCGGTCACGCCGCGACCGGTTACGCGCAGGCCACCGGCAAGGTCGGCGTCTGCATGGCGACCTCGGGACCCGGCGCCACCAATCTGGTGACGCCGATCGCCGACGCCCACATGGACTCGGTGCCGCTGGTCGCGATCACCGGCCAGGTCGCCTCGAAGGCGATCGGCACGGACGCCTTCCAGGAGGCGGACATCGTCGGCATCACCATGCCGATCACCAAGCACAACTTCCTGGTCACCAAGGCCGAGGACATCCCGCGCACCATCGCGCAGGCCTTCCACATCGCCTCCACCGGCCGCCCCGGCCCGGTCCTGGTCGACATCGCCAAGGACGCCCTCCAGGCCCGTACGACCTTCAGCTGGCCGCCCACCACCGACCTGCCCGGCTACCGCCCGGTGACCAAGCCGCACGCCAAGCAGATCCGCGAGGCCGCCAAGCTGATCACCGCCGCCAAGCGGCCCGTCCTGTACGTCGGCGGCGGTGTCATCAAGGCGCGGGCGACCGCCGAGCTGAAGGTGCTCGCCGAGCTGACCGGCGCGCCCGTCACCACCACCTTGATGGCGCTCGGCGCGTTCCCCGACAGCCACCCGCAGCACCTGGGCATGCCCGGCATGCACGGCTCCGTGGCCGCCGTCACGGGACTGCAGAAGGCCGACCTGATCGTCGCCCTCGGCGCCCGCTTCGACGACCGCGTCACCGGCAAGCTGGACAGCTTCGCCCCGTACGCCAAGATCGTCCACGCGGACATCGACCCGGCCGAGATCGGCAAGAACCGCGCCGCCGACGTGCCGATCGTCGGTGACGCCCGCGAGGTCATCGCCGACCTGATCCAGGCCGTGCAGAAGGAGCACAGCGAGGGCAACCGGGGCGACTACAGCACCTGGTGGAAGGATCTCGACCGCTGGCGCGAGACCTACCCGCTCGGCTACGACCTGCCCGCCGACGGCTCGCTCTCCCCGCAGCAGGTCATCGAGCGGATCGGCCGGCTCGCCCCCGAGGGCACGATCTTCGCGGCGGGCGTCGGCCAGCACCAGATGTGGGCCGCCCACTTCATCCAGTACGACAAGCCCGCCACCTGGCTGAACTCCGGCGGCGCCGGAACGATGGGGTACGCGGTCCCGGCCGCGATGGGTGCCAAGGCCGGAGCCCCCGACCGTACGGTCTGGGCGATCGACGGCGACGGCTGCTTCCAGATGACCAACCAGGAGCTCACCACCTGCGCCCTGAACGGCATCCCGATCAAGGTCGCGGTCATCAACAACGGCGCCCTCGGCATGGTCCGCCAGTGGCAGACCCTGTTCTACAACCAGCGCTACTCGAACACCGTCCTGCACTCCGGCCCGGACGACGTCAACCCGAACGCACGCGGCACCCGCGTCCCCGACTTCGTGAAGCTGTCGGAGGCCATGGGCTGCTACGCGATCCGCTGCGAGTCCCCGGACGATCTCGACAAGGTCATCGAGGAGGCGAACTCGATCAACGACCGCCCCGTCGTGATCGACTTCATCGTCCACGAGGACGCGATGGTGTGGCCGATGGTCGCCGCTGGCACCTCCAACGACGAGATCATGGCCGCCCGGGACGTCCGCCCCGACTTCGGCGACAACGAAGACGACTGAGAGCCGTAGGTAAAGGAAGCAGACCATGTCCAAGCACACGCTCTCCGTCCTGGTGGAGAACACCCCCGGCATCCTGGCCCGGATCGCCGCCCTGTTCTCCCGCCGCGGCTTCAACATCGACTCGCTCGCCGTCGGTGTCACCGAGCACCCGGAGATCTCCCGCATCACCATCGTCGTGAACGTGATCGAGGAGCTCCCCCTGGAGCAGGTGACGAAGCAGCTCAACAAGCTCGTCAACGTCCTGAAGATCGTCGAACTGGAGCCGGGCGGCGCGGTCCAGCGCGAACTGGTTCTGGTGAAGGTGCGCGCCGACAACGAGACGCGCTCCCAGATCGTCGAGATCGTCCAGCTGTTCCGCGCCAAGACCGTCGACGTCTCCCCGGAGGCCGTCACCATCGAGGCCACCGGATCCAGTGACAAGCTGTCCGCCATGCTGAAGATGCTGGAGCCGTTCGGCATCAAGGAACTGGTCCAGTCCGGCACGATCGCGATCGGCCGTGGTGCCCGTTCGATCACGGACCGGTCGCTGCGCGCACTCGACCGGTCGGCGTAGGGCGCATTCGGG
>NZ_AEJC01000031.1 GCF_000317595.1 Streptomyces ipomoeae 91-03
ACGGTGTTGGCGACCTCCCCCGAGATGGCGGGGTTGGGCTTCCGGTCCCCTCGGGGTGGGGAGGAGGGCGGCGGGATGATCGGCGCGACCCGGTGGTCGTGCTCGGCGGCGAGCCCGATGTGGAAGTCGGCGCCGAGCGGGCCCGCGACCTCCTCGGCGAAGAAGGTGCCCAGGCTGCGGCCGGTGACCCGGCGTACGAGCTCCCCGATCAGATATCCCTGGGTGACCGCGTGGTACCCGGCGTCGGTGCCGGGCTCCCAGGCCGGCGCCTGCGCGGCGAGCCGGGCGGTGGCGGTCGGCCAGTCGTACAGGTCCTCCAGGGTCATCGGCGCGTCCCACACATGCAGCCCTGCCGTGTGCGACAGCACATGACTCACCCGTACGCCCTCCTTGCCCGCCACCGCGAACTCGGGCCAGTACTCGGCCACCGGTGCGGCCAGGTCGAGTTCGCCGCGGTCGGCCAGGATCAGCGCGCACAGCGCGGCCATCGTCTTGGTGGTGGACCAGACGTTGGTGATGGTGTCCCGCTCCCAGGGGGCCGTGCGCTCGGCGTCGACATACCCGCCCCACAGGTCGACCACCGGCTCACCGTCCACGTACACCGCCACCGAGGCGCCGACGTCCTTGCCGTCCAGCGAGGCCGCGAGCGCCCGGCCCACCGGGGCGAATCGTTCCGTGCACGTGCCGTGTATGTCCGCCATGAGGGGAAGCTAACGGGTCGCCTCCGGCGGGGCCACCGAATAAGAGCCGCGTGGTGCCGGGAGCCGGGGTGGCCGGGCCCGGCGCTCACCCCGCGATCGCCCGGCGGTCCTCGGAGGAATCTCAGCCCCGGCACCCCCTTCTCAGAGCTCCGCCCCATGGAGGCGGCGCACGATGCGACCGCACTGGTGATCACAGAGGAGAGGCGTGCCGTGGACGTCCCGCGGATATCGCCCCCAGGCGGGCCCTGTCGGGCGGCCTCCTCGCATCGCTTAGGCTGAACCCGCCGCAGCTGCCGTACGAATGAGCGTGGTGGGAAATGCCGCTGAGGGACGATGATCCCACCGTCATAGGCGGGTACGAGCTGCTGGACCGGCTCGGTTCCGGTGGCATGGGGGTCGTCTATCTGGGCCGGTCCGCGTCGGGGCGGCTGGTCGCGGTGAAGCTGGTGCACGCGCAGTACCGCGAGGACGAGGAATTCCGCTCCCGCTTCCGGCAGGAGGTCGCGGCGGCCCGCCGGGTCAGCGGGGCGTTCACCGCGCCCGTGGTCGACGCGGACCCGGAGGCCGACCGGCCCTGGATGGCCACGCTGTACGTGCCGGGTCCGACCCTCTCCGGGCTGGTCCGCAAGGAGGGCCCGCTGGACACCGCCCGCCTGCGGTCCCTCGCCCTCGGGCTCACCGAGGCGCTGCGGGACATCCACCAGGCGGGCGTGGTGCACCGGGACCTCAAACCGGCGAACGTCCTGATGGCCGAGGACGGCCCACGCGTCATCGACTTCGGCATCTCGCGCGCCGGCGACAACCAGACCCTGACGGCGACCGGCCGTGTCGTCGGCACCCCGCCCTTCATGTCGCCGGAACAGCTGAGCTCGCCCCGAGACGTCACCGCCGCCTCGGACGTGTTCTCGCTGGGCTCGCTGCTGGTGTTCGCGGCCTGCGGGAACAGCCCGTTCGAGGCGGAGAGCCCGTACATGGCGGGCTTTCAGGTGATGTACGAGAAGCCCGAGTTGGACGGGGTTCCGCAGCCGCTGAGGACCATCGTCGAGCGCTGTCTGCAGAAGGACCCGACGGCCCGTCCGGACCTCACCGAACTGCACCACCTGCTGTGGGAGCTGCCGGAGTCCGACGACGCCCCCTCCACCCCCGTGCCGGCGCCCACCCCCATCCCCGCTCCCGCGGCGCCCGACCGGACGACCAAGCGGCGCCGCGCCAAACGGCAGTTGCTCCTCGTCGGCCTCGGCGCCGCCCTGACCGTGACCGCGCTGTCCGGCGGCGTCCTCCTGATCGCCTCGGCGGAGCCGAAGACCCCGCAAGCCCAGGGCACCGGCACGCGTGCCCTGTCCCTCCCCGACGGCTGGCGCCCGTGGCAGACGGCCCTGCGGCGCGACTACGACATCCCCGCCGAGGAAGTCTCCAACGGCTATATGCAACCGGGATGCGTCCCGGCCGGGACCGACCTGTACTGCGGCGGCTCGGGCTTCGTCGTCGCCAAGCTGGACGCCGCCACCGGCAGGACGCGCTGGTGGCACGGGACCCAGCCGCAGACCTCGCACCCGGTCGGCGTCCGGGGCGGTCTGGTCTACGCGTACGAGGAGCCCGACAGCACCAGTCGACGCCTCGCCGCCCTGGACTCCGACACCGGGAAGCGACGGTGGACGAGGGCCGTCAGCCCGAACGAGTCGGCCCACCTCTTCGACGGCGGAGTACTGACCGCGGCCCCCGGCAACAGACAGTTCGTCGCGTACTCGGCGTCGGGCGAGCGGTTGTGGCGCTGGTCCGTGCCGGGCGGGCTGAGCTGCTCACCGTCCGCGCTGGGCGGCGTCCCGTACGGCCTGTGCCGGGACGGCGACGAGTTGCTCGACGACAGCCGGTTCACTCTCGTACGGCTCGACCCCGCGGACGGCACAGCGCACGAACTCGCCACGCTGCCCCCGAGAACCCTCGCCCTGGGGACCCTCGACGAGCAGCCGCTCCTCCTCGCGCCGGCGACCAACGAGACCGTGTACCAGGACGGCTACGAGCGGCCGTACAACGCGCTGCTGCGGGTGGACCCGGACACGGGGAGGATCACGCGTATCCCGCTGAAGCGGGAGGTGCGCGGCAGCGCCACGCTCGTCGACGGCGTCGTCTACTTCGTGCGGACCAACGGGACGGTCACCGCCGTGTCGGCGGCCGGCGGCAAGGAGCTGTGGCAGACGTCGACCGACATCGAGAGCCTGTCCGCGCCGGCGGTGTCGACGAAGCGCGACGAGGTGTACTTCGCCAACCGCTTCGGCCGGCTGCTGGCCCTGGACAGCGCGACCGGCGGCGAGTTGTGGCGTACGGAGGCGATCGACGACCCCGGTGACATCGCCGCCCAGGCCCCGCCGACCGTGCTGCTCGTCGAGGAGGCGATCGTGGCGATGGCCGGTGACACGGCGTTCTCCGTACGCCCGGACGAGCCGACGGCATCCCGTTGACGCGCGTCTTCACACCATGAACTCACCCCTCCCGCACGGACTTTCTCTGCTTTAACTCTTGACGGTCACAGCGCCGGAGCGCACATTGTCCGCACGCTGTTTCTTTGAGAGCGCTCTCAGGAACGGGACTCCACAGGGCTCTCTCCACCCGCGCACTTCACTCCGTACACCCGAAGAGGCCGCTATGAGTGAACCCTCCGGCATACCCAACAGACGTCGCCCGCTCCGGCGCGTACTCCTCGCCGTCGTCAGCGCGTTGACGCTGGCCACGGCCGGGGCGACGGCCGCGCAGGGGGCCGCGCCCACGCCGCCCACCGGCTGGACGCAGGTCTTCGTCGACGACTTCAACGGCACGGCCGGCACCGGCGTCAACACCTCCAACTGGCAGTACGCGACCGGCACTTCGTACCCGGGCGGGCCCGCGAACTGGGGCACCGGCGAGGTCGAGACGATGACGAACAGCACGAACAACGTCTCGCTCGACGGCAACGGCAATCTGCGCATCACCCCGCTGCGCGACTCGGCGGGCAACTGGACCTCGGGCCGTATCGAGACCAACCGCACCGACTTCCAGCCCCCGGCGGGCGGCAAGCTGCGGGTCGAGTCCCGGCTCCAGATGCCGAACGTCACCGGCACGGCCGCCGAGGGCTACTGGCCGGCGTTCTGGATGCTGGGCGCCCCCTACCGGGGCAACTACCAGAACTGGCCGAGCGTCGGCGAGCTGGACATCATGGAGAACGTGCAGGGCCGCAACCAGGTGTGGGCCACCATGCACTGCGGCACCAACCCCGGCGGCCCGTGCAACGAGACGACCGGCATCGGCAACTCCACGGCCTGCCCCAACACCACATGCCAGTCGGGCTTCCACACGTACACCATGGAGTGGGACCGCTCGGTGACGCCGGAGACGATCCGGTTCTACGTCGACGGCAGCCAGTTCCACTCGGTCAACGCGAACCAGGTGGACGCCACGACCTGGACCAACGCCACCAACCACGGCTTCTTCATCATCCTGAACGTGGCGATGGGCGGTGCCTTCCCGGACGCGTTCGGCGGTGGCCTGGACGCCGACACACGGTCCGGTGTGCCCATGGTCGTCGACTACGTCCAGGTGCTGTCGGCCAGTGGGAGCGGTACCACTCCCCCGCCGACGGGCACCCGTGACGCGTACAGCGCCATCCAGGCCGAGTCGTACAACAGTCAGAGCGGGGTCAGCACCGAGACCACCACCGACACCGGCGGCGGCCAGAACATCGGGTCCCTCGCCAACGGCGACTGGGCGCTCTTCCAGAACGTCGCCTTCGGCTCGACGGCGGCGACCCAGTTCATCGCCCGTGTGGCCAGCGGCGCCGGCAGTGGCGTCAGCGGCCTGGTCGAAGTGCGCCTCGACAGTCGCTCCAACGCCCCGATCGGCAGTTTCGCCATCGCCAACACCGGCGGCTGGCAGTCCTGGAGAACCGTCCCGGCGAACATCAGCGGGGTCACCGGGACCCACGACGTCTATCTGACCTTCACCAGCGGGCAGTCACAGGACTTCGTGAACGTGAACTGGTTCAACTTCGGTCGCTGACCCGATCGTCGGGACGGCGGAAGAGGGGCTCCGCGCATCCACGCGGGGCCCCTTCGCCATGCCCCTGAAGGCACGCCCGCTCAAGGCACGCCGCCCCTCCGCCGTATCCGGAGGGTCACCGCGTCTCCGCCCGGAACACCACCGGTGTCGTCCCGGTGTGCAGGTGGAAGAACTTGGAGAAGTTGGCCGAGTCGGGGAAGCCCACCGCCGCCCCCACGCGGCCGATGGGCAGATCCGTGTGGGCCAGCAGGCGTTTCGCCTCCAGGATCACCCGCTTGTCGATGAAGCCCTTCGGGGTCTCACCGGTCGCGGCGCGGACGGCACGTACGAGGGTGCGGCGGGAGTAGCCGAGGGTGTCGGCGTAGGCGCTGACGCTGTGGTTGGTGGCGAAGTCCCGTTCGACCGCGTCACGGAAGCGGGTGAAGGTGGTGTCGGCCTGGCGGCGCGACGCCTCGGCCGAGTCGGCCGCGAGATGGGCGAGGCGCAGCAGGAACGCCGTCAGGGAGTGACGCAGTACCGCGGTGTAGAGGCTGAACGGCAGGGTGGTCGTGTCGGCGTACTCGCGGCGCAGTTGGGCCAAGGAGTCGCGCAGGCCCGTCAGTCGGGCCTCGCCGGGGTGCAGCAGCGGGGGCAGGTCGTAGCGGTAGAGGCCGGTCGCCTCGACGGTCGCGCGGGGCAGGAAGCCGGGTTGCATGGCGAGGACGGTCCCGCGGTACTCGGTCGTGCGGGAGAAGCGGTGCACCTGCCCGGGGCGGATCCACAGCAGGTCACCCGCGTCGGCCTCGTACTCGGTGAAGTCGATCATGTGGGTCACGGGGCCGTCGTCGAACAGCATCACCACGTGGAAGTCGATGCGGTGCGTCCGTTCGAGGGGGACGTCGGGGTGCCAGGTGTGGTCCGGGCCCATGGGGCCCACCTGCATGCCCACGCCGGAGTGGACGGGGTCGGCGGGGAAGGGGAAGGTTCTGATCCCCGTGCCGTCGTCCCGGGCGGGTTGGTCTGCCATGTCCCCTCGCTGCCGCTCGCTGTCGTGGCCGTGTCCCACTTTCACCGAAGGCTGGCACAGGCCGACCTTCCCCAGCAAAAGTCAGACTTTTACGTTTGAAGACAGCAGAGCGATTTCCTAGTGCTCATCGAGGAGTTCTTGAAGATGAACTGGACAGAACTCGACCGTCGTGCCGTCGACACCGCCCGCATTCTCGCGGCCGATGCCGTGCAGCGGGTCGGGAACGGCCACCCGGGGACCGCGATGAGCCTCGCCCCGGCGGCGTACACGCTCTTTCAGAAGGTGATGCGGCACGATCCCGCCGATCCGGAGTGGATCGGCCGCGACCGTTTCGTCCTGTCCCCCGGCCACACCTCGCTGACCCTCTACACCCAGCTCTTCCTCGCCGGGTACGAGGTCGGGCTCGACGACCTCAAGGCCTTCCGGACGCACGGCTCGAAGACTCCGGGCCACCCCGAGTACGGGCACACGGCGGGGGTCGAGACCACCACCGGGCCGCTGGGCCAGGGTGTCGCCAACGCCGTGGGCATGGCGATGGCCGCCCGCTACGAGCGCGGGCTGTTCGATCCGGACGCCCCCGAGGGCGAGTCCCCGTTCGACCACACCATCTGGGCGATCGTGTCCGACGGCGACCTGGAGGAGGGCATCTCCGCCGAGGCGTCCTCCCTGGCCGGCCACCAGAGGCTCGGCAACCTGGTCCTGTTGTGGGACGACAACCACATCTCCATCGAGGGCGACACCGCCACCGCGTTCTCCGAGGACGTACTGAAGCGGTACGAGGCCTACGGCTGGCATGTGCAGCGGATCGACCCGGCGTTCAACGGCAACGTCGACGTGCACGCCCTGTACGACGCGCTGAAGGCGGCGCAGGAGGAGACCGCGCGCCCCTCGATCATCGCGATGCGCACGATCATCGCCTGGCCCGCGCCGAACGCCCAGAACACCGAGGCCGCGCACGGTTCCGCGCTCGGCGAGGACGAGGTCGCGGCCACCAAGCGGGTCCTCGGCTTCGACCCGGCCAAGTCCTTCGACGTCGCCGACGACGTCCTCGCCCACACCCGCCGGGCCCTCGACCGGGGCGCCGAGGCGCACGCCGCCTGGGACAAGCGGATCGCCGAGTGGCGTGCCGCCGACCCGGAACGGGCGCGGCTCTTCGACCGGGTGGTCGCGGGCCGGCTGCCCGACGGCTGGGAGCGGACACTGCCGGTGTTCGAGGAGGGCACGTCCGTCGCGACCCGTGCCGCGTCCGGCAAGGTGCTCCAGGCGCTCGGCGCCGTCATCCCCGAGCTGTGGGGCGGCTCCGCCGACCTCGCCGGCTCCAACAACACCACGATCGACAAGACGTCGTCCTTCCTGCCGGCGGACAACCCGCTGCCGGAGGCGAACCCCTACGGCCGGACCATCCACTTCGGCATCCGTGAGCACTCCAT
Source organism: Streptomyces ipomoeae 91-03 (assembly GCF_000317595.1). Lineage (GTDB taxonomy): Bacteria > Actinomycetota > Actinomycetes > Streptomycetales > Streptomycetaceae > Streptomyces > Streptomyces ipomoeae. Next base: position 7,167 of record NZ_AEJC01000031.1, read on the forward strand.
GGCCGCGGAGATGAACGGCATCGCGCTGCACGGCAACACCCGTGTCTACGGCGGCACGTTCCTCGTGTTCTCCGACTACATGCGCAACGCCGTCCGCCTGTCCGCCCTGATGCAGCTCCCGGTGACGTACGTGTGGACGCACGACTCCATCGGCCTCGGCGAGGACGGCCCGACCCACCAGCCGGTCGAACACCTGGCCTCCCTGCGGGCGATCCCGGGGCTGAACATCGTCCGCCCCGCCGACGCCAACGAGACGGCGATCGCGTGGGCCGAGATCCTGAAGCGGCACGCGACGGACCCGGCCCCGCACGGGCTGGCGCTCACCCGGCAGGGCGTACCGACGTACGCGCCCAACCCCGAGGCGGCGAAGGGTGGTTATGTCTTCCGGGAGTCCTCGACCGAGGCCCCGGAGGTGATCCTGATCGCGACCGGCAGCGAGGTGCGGCTGGCCGTGGCCGCGCGGGAGCGGCTGGAGGCCGAGGGGGTCGGCACGCGGGTGGTGTCGATGCCGTCGGTGGAGTGGTTCGAGGAGCAGCCGCGCGCCTACCGGGAGAGTGTGCTGCCGCCGTCCGTGAGGGCCCGCGTGGCTGTCGAGGCGGGCATCGGTCTGACCTGGTACCGGTACGTCGGGGACAGCGGCCGGATCGTCTCGCTGGAGCACTTCGGCGCCTCCGCGGACGCCGGGACCCTCTTCGCCGAGTACGGCTTCACGCCCGAGAACGTCGTCACCGCCGCGAGGGAATCGTTGGCCGCCGTCCGCGGTTGACGCGAGCGCCTGAAGGAAGATGATCACTGTGACCACTGAAGCGACAACGACCACGGAGCCTCTGCGGCTCCTCTCCGCCGAGGGCGTCTCCGTCTGGCTCGACGACCTCTCCCCGAGCGCATCGCCTCCGGGAACCTCGCCGAACTCGTCGCGACCCGGCACGTCGTCGGCGTGACCACCAACCCGTCCATCTTCCGGGCCGCGATCGGCTCGGGAGCGGGGTACGAGGAGCAGCTGGCCGATCTGGCCGTGCGCGGGGTGACGGTCGACGAGGCCGTACGGATGATGACGACCGCCGACGTACGCGCCGCCGCCGATGTGCTGCGGCCCGTGCACGAGGCGACGGCCGGGCGGGACGGGCGGGTCTCCATCGAGGTCGACCCGCGCCTCGCCCACGACACCCGGGCGACGGTCGCCGAGGCCAGGCAACTGGCCTGGCTGGTCGACCGCCCCAACGTGATGATCAAGATCCCGGCGACCGAGGCCGGCCTCCCGGCGATCACCGAGGTCATCGGCCTCGGAATCAGCGTCAACGTCACGCTGATCTTCTCGCTGGAGCGCTATCGCGAGGTGATGGACGCCTACCTCGCCGGTCTGGAGAAGGCGCACGAGCGCGGTCTGGACCTCTCCTCGATCCACTCGGTCGCCTCCTTCTTCGTCTCCCGCGTCGACACCGAGATCGACAGGCGGCTGACGCGGCTGGGCACTCAGGAGGCGCTCGCGCTCAAGGGCCGTGCCGCGCTCGCCAACGCGCGGCTCGCGTACCGGGCGTACGAGGAGGTCTTCGCGAACGGCCGTTGGAGCGCGCTGGAGAACGCCGGCGCCAACCGGCAGCGTCCGCTGTGGGCGTCGACCGGCGTCAAGGACCCCGCGTACAAGGACACCCTGTACGTGGACGAGCTGGTCGCGCCGGGCACGGTGAACACCATGCCGGAGGCGACCCTGGACGCCACCGCCGACCACGGGCGGATCACCGGCGACACCGTCACCGGCGGCTACGCGCGGGCCCGCGCCGACCTCGACGCGGTCGAGAAGCTCGGGATCCCGTACGACGAGGTGGTGCGGCTGCTGGAGGACGAGGGCGTCGCCAAGTTCGAGACGGCGTGGCAGGAGCTGCTGGACGCGGTGACGAAGTCCTTGAACAGCAAGGGAGTTGACGGGGAATGAGCAGGACCGCACCTACGGCCGCCGACTGGGGCAACCCGCTGCGGGACTCCCGCGACCGCCGGCTCCCCCGGATCGCGGGCCCGTCCGGTCTGGTCATCTTCGGGGTGACCGGTGATCTGTCCCGCAAGAAGCTGATGCCGGCCGTGTACGACCTGGCCAACCGAGGGCTGCTGCCGCCGGGCTTCTCGCTGCTGGGTTTCGCCCGCCGTGACTGGGCGGACGAGGACTTCGCGCAGATCGTGCACGACGCGGTCCGTGAGCACGCGCGCACCGAGTTCCGTGAGGAGGTCTGGCAGCAGCTCGCCGAGGGGATGCGGTTCATCCCGGGCGACTTCGACGACGACGAGGCGTTCAAGCAACTCCACCAGGCCGTCGAGGAGTTGAACGCCTCCCGGGGCACCGGCGGCAACTTCGCCTTCTATCTCTCGGTGCCGCCGAAGTTCTTCCCCAAGGTCGTCCGGCAGCTCAAGAAGCACGGTCTCGCGGACCCGCCCGAGGGTTCCTGGCGGCGCGCGGTGATCGAGAAGCCGTTCGGTCACGACCTGAAGTCCGCCGAGGAGCTCAACCAGGTCGTCCACGAGGTGTTCGACCCGGAGCAGGTGTTCCGCATCGACCACTACCTCGGCAAGGAGACCGTCCAGAACATCCTGGCGCTGCGCTTCGCCAACCAGATGTACGAGCCCATCTGGAACCGCAGCTACGTCGACCATGTACAGATCACGATGGCCGAGGACATCGGCATCGGCGGACGCGCCGGATACTACGACGGCATCGGCTCGGCCCGTGACGTCATCCAGAACCATCTGCTGCAGCTGATGGCGCTGACCGCCATGGAGGAACCGGCCGCCTTCGACGCCGGGTCGCTGCTCACCGAGAAGCTGAAGGTGCTCAGGGCCGTACGGCTGCCGGAGGACCTGGGCGCGCACACCGTGCGCGGTCAGTACGCGGCGGCGTGGCAGGGCGGCGAGCAGGTGCGCGGCTATCTGGAGGAGGACGGCATCGACCCGTCCTCGACGACCGACACCTAAGCGGCCGTCAAACTGGGCGTGGACAACCGCCGCTGGGCGGGCGTCCCCTTCTATCTGCGTACCGGCAAGCGGCTCGGCCGCCGGGTCACGGAGATCGCGGTCGTCTTCCAGCGGGCCCCGCACTCCCCGTTCGACTCCACCGCCACCGAGGAGCTGGGCCAGAACGCGATCGTCATCCGGGTGCAGCCGGACGAGGGAATGACCGTGCGCTTCGGTTCGAAGGTGCCGGGTACCTCGATGGAGATCCGGGACGTCACGATGGACTTCGCGTACGGCGAGTCGTTCACCGAGTCCAGCCCGGAGGCGTACGAACGGCTGATCCTGGACGTGCTGCTCGGCGACGCCAACCTCTTCCCCCGCCATCAGGAGGTGGAGGAGTCCTGGAGGATCCTGGACCCGATCGAGGAGTACTGGGCCAAGCAGGGGCGGCCCGCGCAGTACGCCTCGGGCAGTTGGGGTCCCGAGGAAGCCGACGAGATGCTCGCACGAGACGGACGGAGCTGGCGCAGGCCATGAAGATCGACCTGACCGACACCACGGCAAGCAAGATCAACAAGGCCCTGGTGCAGGGCCGCCGGGCCATCGGCACGCCCGCCGTGGGCATGGTCCTCACGATGGTGATCGTGACGGACGAGGAGAACGCGTACGACTCGATCAAGGCGGCCGAGGAGGCCTCGCACGAGCACCCCTCGCGCACCCTGGTCGTCATCAAGCGGCACGCCCGGACCCCGAAGGACCGCACGAAGTCGCATCTGGACGCCGAGGTGCGGGTCGGCGCCGACGCGGGCACCGGTGAGACGGTCGTGCTGCGGACGTACGGCGAGGTGTCCGACCACGCCGACTCCGTGGTGCTGCCGCTGCTGCTGCCGGACGCGCCGGTCGTGGTGTGGTGGCCGGTGGACGCGCCGGAGGTACCCGCCAAGGACCCGCTGGGGACGCTCGCCCAGCGCCGGATCACCGACATGTACGCGGTGGAGACTCCGCTGGCCGCCCTGGAGCAGCGGGGGAAGTCCTACACCCCCGGTGACACCGACCTGGCCTGGACGCGGCTCACGCCATGGCGGTCGATGCTCGCCGCCGCCCTCGACCAGGCCAAGGCGGAGATCATCTCGGCGGCCGTGGAGAGCGAGGCCGAGAACCCGAGCGCCGAACTGCTGGCCCGCTGGCTGGAGGCCCGCCTCGGCGTCACCGTCGAGCGGGTCACCACCGCCGGGCCGGTGGTGACGGGCGTACGCCTCGGCACCGACAGGGGCGAGATCGTCATCGACCGCCCCGAGGGCCCCCTCGCCACGCTCACCCTGCCGGGCCAGCCCTCCCGCACCCTCGCCCTGAAGGTGCGCCCCACCTCCGAGCTGATCGCCGAGGAGCTGCGGCGCCTCGACGCCGACGAGATGTACGCCGTCGCCCTGCGCGGCGGCGAGGACACCGAGGGGACCGCCGGCCATGAGTGACACGCCCCGGCTCACCCGGCGCCCCGAGTGGACCGCGCTGGAGGACCATCGCGCCGGTCCGCTCCTTCACCCGGACCTGCGCGAGCTGTTCGCGACGGACCCCGGACGCGCCGAGCGGTACGTCGTCCACGTCGGCGACCTGCGCATCGACTACTCCAAGCACCTCATCACCGACGAGACCCTCGCCCTGCTCCAGGAACTCGCCGCCGCCACCGATGTGTTCGGGCTGCTGGACGCCATGTTCCGGGGCGAGCGCGTCAATGTGACGGAGAACCGGGCGGTTCTGCACACGGCGCTGCGCGCTCCGCGCGACGCGGTGATCGAGGTGGACGGCGAGAACGTGGTGGCGGCCGTGCACGCCGTCCTCGACAGGATGGCCGCGTTCGCCGACCGCGTCCGCTCCGGCGCCTGGACCGGCCACACCGGCCGCCGGATCCGCAACATCGTCAACATCGGCATCGGCGGCTCCGGCCTCGGCCCGGCCATGGCGTACGAGGCGCTGCGCGCGTACACGGACCGCTCGCTGACGGTGCGGTTCGTGTCGAACGTGGACGGGGCCGACCTGCACGAGGCGGTACGGGACCTGGACCCGGCGGAGACCCTGTTCATCGTCGCCTCGAAGACCTTCACCACGATCGAGACGATCACGAACGCCACCTCCGCCCGCTCCTGGCTGCTGTCCGGGCTGGGCGGCGAGGAGAAGGCGGTGGCCCGGCACTTCGTCGCGCTGTCGACGAACGCCGGGACGGTCGCCGAGTTCGGGATCGACCCGGACAACATGTTCGAGTTCTGGGACTGGGTCGGCGGGCGGTACTCGTACGACTCGGCGATCGGGCTGTCGCTGATGATCGCGATCGGCCCCGACCGTTTCCGGGAGATGCTGGACGGCTTCCGGACCGTCGACGAACACTTCAGGACGGCTCCGCCCGAGGCCAACGCGCCTTTGCTGCTGGGTCTGCTGGGCGTCTGGTACGGCGATTTCCTCGGCGCCCAGTCGCACGCGGTGCTGCCGTACTCGCACTATCTCTCCAGGTTCACGGCGTATCTGCAGCAGTTGGACATGGAGTCCAACGGCAAGTCCGTGGACCGGGACGGGGTCGCGGTGGAGTGGCAGACGGGGCCGGTGGTGTGGGGCACCCCGGGAACCAACGGGCAGCACGCGTACTACCAGTTGCTCCACCAGGGCACCAAGCTGATCCCGGCCGACCTCATCGGCTTCGCCCGCCCGGTCGCCGAGCTGGGGCCCGAACTCGCCGCCCAGCACGACCTGTTGATGGCCAACCTCTTCGCACAGGGCCAGGCGCTGGCCTTCGGCCGGACGGCGCGGGAGGTACGGGCCGAGGGGGTGCCGGAGGAGCAGGTGCCGCACCGCACCTTCCGGGGCAACCGGCCGACGACGACCATTCTGGCGCCGGAGCTGACGCCGTCGGTGCTGGGCCAGTTGATCGCGCTGTACGAGCACAAGGTGTTCGTCCAGGGCGCGATCTGGAACATCGACTCCTTCGACCAGTGGGGCGTCGAGCTGGGCAAGGTCCTCGCCAAGCAGGTGGAACCGGCTCTGACGGAGGGCGCGGAGGTACCGGGGCTCGATGCCTCGACGGCGGCGCTGGTGACCGCGTATCGCACGCTTCGAAACGCTCGTGACGCTCAGGAAGTTGATTGATATGACTGCGATGCAACTCGGTCTCATCGGCCTCGGCAAGATGGGCGGCAACATGCGCGAGCGGATCCGCCGCGCGGGCCACACCGTCATCGGCTACGACCGCAACCCCGAGGTCTCCGACGTGGGCAGCCTGGCCGAACTGGTCCAGGGCCTCGAAGCCCCGCGCACGGTGTGGGTGATGGTCCCCGCCGGTGGCCCGACCCAGTCCGTCGTCGACGAGCTGGCGGACCTGCTGTCGCCCGGCGACACGGTCGTCGACGGCGGCAACTCCCGCTGGACGGACGACGAGAAGCACGCCGAGCAGCTGGGCGCGAAGGGCATCGGCTTCGTCGACGCCGGCGTCTCCGGCGGTGTATGGGGCCTCCAGAACGGCTACGCCCTCATGGTCGGCGGCGACAAGGAGCACGTCGATCGGCTTCAGCCGATCTTCGACGCCCTCAAGCCCGAGGGGCCGTACGGGTACGTCCACGCCGGGAAGGTCGGCGCCGGACACTTCTCCAAGATGGTCCACAACGGCATCGAGTACGCCATGATGCAGGCCTACGCCGAGGGGTGGGAGCTGCTGGAGACCGTGGACTCCGTGACGGACGTCCGCGAGGTGTTCCGCTCCTGGCAGGACGGGACCGTCATCCGGTCCTGGCTGCTCGACCTCGCCGTCAACGCGCTCGACGAGGACGAGCATCTGGAGAAGCTGCGGGGATACGCCGAGGACTCGGGTGAGGGGCGGTGGACCGTGGAGGCCGCCATCGACCATGCGGTGCCGTTGCCGGCGATCACCGCGTCGCTGTTCGCGCGGTTCGCGTCGCGACAGCCGGACTCGCCTCAGATGAAGCTGATCGCCGCGCTGCGGAACCAGTTCGGGGGGCATGCGGTGGAGTCTGCCGAGTAGTTTCTCGCCCCCGCCGCCCCTACCCGTCCCTTCCCCAGGGGCTACGCCCCTTCGACTCCCGCCTATGGGGTCGGGAGACGGGGGTTGAGTCGCG
>NZ_AEJC01000032.1 GCF_000317595.1 Streptomyces ipomoeae 91-03
TCCTGAACAAGGAAGCGAGGAAGAAGTGGCGCCACCCAGTAAGTACTCGCCGGAGTTCCGCGAGGAAGCCGTCCAGATCGCGTTGAGGTCAAGCAAGACGATCTCCGAAGTCGCCCGGGAGCTTGAGCTGAACTCGGAGACGCTACGCGGCTGGGTGAAGAAGTACCAGAAGCAGCAGGAACCGGCCCCCGAGGCGGAACTGACGGTGAACGAGCGAGCGCGCCTGAAGGAACTCGAACGACGCAACCGCGAGCTGGAGATGGAAGTTACCTTCCTGAAAAAAGCCGCAGCGTACTTCGCGAAGGATCCCCGGTAGCAAGCAAGTACGAGTTCATCGACGAGATGCGGCTCGACACCGAGAAGTACGCATACAGCGTCGAGTTCATGTGCGGCCGACTCGGCGTCTCCAGATCCGGCTACTACGACTGGCGATCCCGCCCAAAATCCGCGACCGCCCAGCGGCGCGAAGAACTGAAATTGCTCATCGAGAAAGCCTTCGACATGTCCGACAGCACCTACGGGCACAGGCGCATCCAGGCCCAGCTGCACCGCTGGGACGTCGCCGCGGGCGTGGAGCTGGTCCGCCGCCTCATGCGCGAACTGGGCCTGATGCCCTGCCTGCCACGACCGAAGAGGTTCAACCTCACTCAGGCTGCGGCCGGCCAGGTGCTGGACCTCGTCGGCCGCGACTTCACCGCGGATGCGCCCGGCGAGAAGCTCGTCGGTGACATTACCTATATCGCGACCGGGGAAGGCTGGCTGTACCTCGCAACGGTCATCGACTGCTGCACGAAGGAAGTCATCGGTTACGCCATGGACGACCACTACCAAACCTCACTGATATCCAGGGCGATCCGTAACGCGGCACGGAACAGGAACCTCTCGGCCGACGCGATATTTCACTCGGATCGCGGAAGTAACTACATGTCAGCCGAGTTCGGGAGGACGCTGGACCGGTTCGGGCTCCGCAGATCTGCCGGCCGCACCGGGATCTGTTTCGACAACGCCATGGCCGAATCATTCTTCGGTGCCCTGAAGAACGAGCGCGTATCAAGGGTGACTTACCTGACCCGCGAGGCCGCCCGGCAGGACATCACTCGCTACATCGAATTCTGGTACAATCGCAAACGCCTCCACTCGGCGGTGGGTTACCGCCCTCCGCGCGAAGTCCACGCCGAGTATGAGAAGTTGCGAATCGCCGCGTGAAATAAACGGTCAGAAGCCTGTCCGGAAAACGCGAGGCCCCTCAG
>NZ_AEJC01000033.1 GCF_000317595.1 Streptomyces ipomoeae 91-03
GACGGCCGAGGTCAGCCGTCACCTCCGGAAGGAGAACCAGCCAGGAGCCGAGCCGACGGACGAACCGGGAACCGGAAAATCCCCCAGCCCCACCCTGCCCGTTTCGTGTCCGGTGTTCACAGGGGGCGTGGGCCTTCGGTTGTCCACAGGGGCCGTTGACCTTCGGTGCCGGTTGTCGGCGTGGGGGCCGGTCCTATGTCAGCCCGCCGTCCAGGTCGAACCAGACCGCCTTGCCCACCCCGTGCGACCGTACGCCCCAGGCGTCGGCGAGGGACTGTACGAGAAGGAGGCCGCGTCCGTGGGTCGCGTGGGTGCCGTCGTCGGCGTTCGGCACCCGGGGTTTGGGCCTGCGGCCCACGAAGTCCCGTACCTCCACATGGAGTCCGCCCGGTGAGACGGTGGCGGTCAGTACCGCGTCGTGGTCGGTGTGGACGAGCGCGTTGGTGACCAACTCGCTCGTGAGCAGTTCCGCTATCTCCGACTTCCCCGGCCGCCCCCATTGCCGTAACAGCTCCCGCAGGGCTCTGCGGGCCTCGGGCACCGCCCGGAGATCCGCCCGCCCCAGTCTGCGCCTGAGCTGCCAGGCACCGGCCTGGTCCGCCACATCGTCGGTCGCTTCCTCCACCGTTTCCGCCGAGGAGGCCCCGATCGCCGTGGGACCGCCCCCTCGTGCCTGCCTCTTCATGACCCCCGCCCGCGTGCAGATGACGATTCCCCTCCTGATCGAACACGTACACGGAGATCCCTGCCCGCGTCCGGATCGCGGCACTCATGTCGAATCGTCAACGACCCTCCGTACGCTTTCAAACGCACAAGGTCAAGCCAGCTATCAGTACCTTCCGAGAGCGCTTGCCGCCCTGGACGACCCCCGCCCCTGGCCGTCGTCCTCGACGCCCGACCCGGCACCGACCGGCCCCGGCCGGACCGCGATGATCGGGCCCCACGCCCCGATCGGGCCCGACCGCCCATGTGGGACTGCCGACCCGACCGTATGCGGACGGGGTGCGACCGCCAGGCCTGCGGGGGCGCCCGGCCCGAAACGGGGGCTGCCCAACCCGGGGGCGTTCATTGGCCGGAATCCGACGTCTGGTACAGGCCAACTCCGTGGCCGATAAGCGGGGCGACGCGTCGGCGGTGCGGTGCCGGCCGTAGGTGACGGGTAGCGCGCCGCCACCGACAAGGCGATTCGGTGGTGCGGTGCTCGCCGCGCGGCAGAGTTACGCCGTCATGCCTCCCACACGGCTGCGGCCGTACGGTCGTCCGCGTAGCCCTTGACCCTGACCTGGGCGTCGGCGAGGAAGGCGGCGAGGCCGGGGGGCTCCGGGGTTCCCCAGCGGGCGGCCAGGTGCTCGGCGAGAGAGGCCTCGCCGCGCAGCGGGTCGGCGAGGCCACCGCTGCACAGCAGCAGGACATCGCCCTCGCGGGCCACGGACGCCCGGAAGCGGAAGGGGTCGCGGGGCGGGGTCGGGGCGGGTTCGTAGGGGCTCGGGGGTGTCGTGATGCCGAGGTCCATGGTGAGGCGGTCGCCTTCGGGGGTCTCGTGCGGGAGTGAGCCGAAGCCGACCACCGGGGCGCCCATGACATCGGCGACCCGTGGCTCTATGTCCTGCCATTCGCCGTCCCTCAGCCGGAACAGTCCGCCCGTGCCGACGCCGAAGAACACCCGCGTACGGCACCGGGGGTCGGCCGGGAGCAGCAGACAGCGCAGGCTCGCCGTGTACTCCTCCGGGTCGAGCCCCTGCTCGGCGGCGCTGGCGCGCAGCTTGCCGAGGCTGCGGTCGGTGAGCCGGTGCAGCCCCGACTTCAGGTCGCCGCGCCGGGCGGCCCTGATGTCCTCCACCAGCCGCGCATGGCTGCGCCCGATCGCCCGGCCGATCCACCGGCACGCCTCGGCCGCCGCCCGGTGCGCGCCCGGCGTGGCCCGGACACCGGTCGCCATGGCGACGAGCACCAGGGCCTGCTCGCCCGCGCCGAAACGAGCGGTGAGCAGCGAGTCCCGGCGGGGCTCACCCCGGTACCGCGCCGAGTCGCCGCGCAGCGAGACGGCCCGCAACGTACACGCCCCGTACCGCGCCCCGTCCAGCACCGTGTCCGCCACCAGATCCCCGAGATCGTCCGGATCCGCGAGCGGCAGTGCCGTCGGTTCGGCGTCGTAGGTGGGCGGCCCGGACCCGACGTAGTCGACCTGCACCGGCTGGGTGCCCGTGACCAGGGTGATCTCCTGGGCCTGGAGGGTGGGCAGATCCAGCTGGGTGGACGGGCGCGCGTCGGAGGGCTCGGCAGCGGGTCGGGGGGACTGCTCGGCCGAGGGCGAGGGCGATGAGGGGGCGGGACCGGACGAGGCGGTCGCCGGGGGCTGTGAGGGCGTGCCGCCGCGAGGCTGTGTCGAGGGGTGTGCGTCCGAGGGGCGCGACGGTGGGGGCGGGGCATCGGACGGGCGTGACGATGGGGGTGCCGAGTCGGACGGGCGTGACGGTGGGGGCGGGGCGTCGGACGGTGGGTCCGTCGGGGGGCGGGAGCCGGGGACTCGGTCTGAGGGTGGCTGGTTGGGGGTACGGCGCCAGGGTGTGGCCCGGCGGAAACCCGGGGGTGTCGGTCCGGGTGGGAAGGTCAGGGGGGACTGCGGCTGGGCCGATGGTGGTTCCCAGGGTGCGGGCTGCGGGGTGAGGCCACTGCGGCGCAGGGCGTCGCCGGGGCCGGGGGCCGGGTCCGGAGCGGAAGCCTGGGGGTCGCCCGGTCGGCTGCCGCCTCCCCCGAGGCCGCCGAGCCCACGGGGAGCGCCGAGTCCATTGGGGCTGTCAGGTCCGCTGGGGCTGTGCGGCCCACCAGGGTTGTCGGGCCCATCGGGCCTGTGGGGCGGGCTCTGGGAGGGCACCCTGTCGGAGAGGGCACCCGAGGAGCCGGGGGCCGATCCCGAGGTGGGTCCCGAGACACCCGATCCGCCGCGCAGCCCGCCCGGGGAACCCGACCTGCCCGGCTCTGCGCCGGACCCGCCCGAGAACCCCGGCCCACCCGGGACATCCGAAGCGCTCGCCCTGTCCGGTTCGGCATCCGGCACACCCGAACGACCCGACCTGTCGGACCCCGCACGCCGCAGGCCTGAAGCACTCGCCCCACCCGACCCGGCGTCGACCCCGCCCGGAGAACCCTGTCCACCAGGGCTGTCGGGCCCACCGGGCCTGTGGGGCGGGCTCTGGGAGGGCACCCTGTCGGAGAGGGCACCCGAGGAGCCGGGGGCCGATCCCGAGGTGGGTCCCGAGACACCCGATCCGCCGCGCAGCCCGCCCGGGGAACCCGACCTGCCCGGCTCTGCGCCGGACCCGTCCAAGGCCCTGGGGTCGCCCGATCCCCCGCCCTGGGCATCCGAGGCACTTGGCCTGTTCAACTCGGCACCAGGCACACCCGTGTGGCCCGGTCCGTCCGACCCCATGCCCTGGGCGTCCGCGGCGCTCGGCCCGGACGGTCCCTCGTCGGAGGTGTCCGAGGCGGCTCCCGCTGTGCTCGGGGGCGTCGTCGGGCGTTTGGCGACCGTCTTGGCCGCCGAGGCGAAGCGGTCGTCGAGGGAATCGGCCGCGACCGAGGGGCCCGTGTCCCCCTTGGAGTCGTCGTACAACTGCCGCCACCAGTCGTCCTCGTGACCGGTCGGGCTATCCCCCTGCTGGCTCATGCCCCTAATTGTCCACCTCGGGAGCCGTATGAAAACGGGGCATCCGGAAAATCGGCCCACAGGACCGATGGCCCCTCGGCGTGTCGGACTACACGTCGAACTTCGGTGCGACGCAAGGGAGTCGAGGGACAAGAGGTACCTCGGAGGGGATAGGAGGTTCCTCCGAGGGCGCGCGGCACTCCGGGAGGGCGCGCCATGTTCCAGGAGGGCGCACCGCGTTCCGGGGGCGTGAGGCACTTCCGGCGCGCCGGGGTCTTATGCAACACCGGGCACCCGAGGACACCGGGGCCTTCCCAGACGCCGGCCCCTCCCACGGCACCGGGCGACCCAGGCCATCAAGCGCCCCCTGACACGAGCGCTCCCACGACGCCACCGCTTCCCCGGCGCCGGGCGCCGCACACACCGGACGCTCGACGACACCGCGCGCTTCCACGACGCCGAGTACTCCACAGCCCTGCACAGCCCTGCCGAGCCCGAGTACTCCACAGCCCTTCAGGCGCCTCCAGGCCCCGTCACGCCAGGCCAAAGGAGACCGCCGGGCGGTGCCACCCCCCACAGGAGAAACCGCCCGGCGGCGCCGGGGCGACCGTGCGTGCAGGCCGGTCGGCCAGAGTGTGAGGCATGTTCCTGGGATTCCGCTGTGTGACCCAGGGTAACTCCTGGCGGCGGCGCTGACCTGCGCGCTCCCCCGGCGTCCGGCACTCTGGGCAGATGGGAGCGTGGGAACTCCTCCTGGTCGGCATGGTCCTGCTGATCGGCCTGTGCGGAGTGCTGGTCCCCGGCGTACCGGGGTCCTGGCTCGTGTGGGCCGGGGTCATGTGGTGGGCGCTGGAGGACCCCCGGCCGGTCGCCTGGTGGGTGCTCGTCGGCGCCACCGCGGTACTGCTGCTGTCACAGGCCGTGCGCTGGGGCCTGCCTCCCCGGCGCCTGGAGCAGAGCGGCGCCACCCCCCGAATGGGGGTGTACGCCGGTGTCGGCGCTCTCCTGGGCTTCATCGTCGTCCCGGTCCTCGGTGCGATCCCCGGCTTCATCGGCGGCATCTACCTCGCCGAGCGGCTACGGCTCGGCCGCCACGGCGAGGCGGTGGCCGCCGTACGTACGGCGATGCGCTCGGGCGGCTCCAGCGTGCTGACGGAGCTCTTCGCCTGCCTGATGATCGCGGGGGCGTGGGTGGGAGCGGTGATCGACTACTGAGGCGCAGGCCGGGCAGACCGCGCCGACACCGCCCGCCGGGTTTCCCAGGTCCCCCGTGCCCCAGGCCCCCCGTGCCCCAGCCCCTGGCTCCCCAGATCCCTGGCTCCCCGGTTCCCCGGTTCCCCGGTTCCTCCGGCCACCCCCGTACGCCCCAGCCGGCACGGCCCCGCCCGCTCCCCGCACCCGTCAGTCGAACTCCTCGATGTACTCCTCCGTCGGCCCCAGCTCAGGGCGGTCCCGCAGCTCCAGGGTGTCGCCGAGGTGTTCCAGTTCCAGGACCGTCACGGTGTTCTCCCCCGCGCGCAGCAACGGGGCCGGGCAGTACAGCGTGACCTGCGGCCCGATGTCCCAGTGCCGCCCGAGCAGGAACCCGTTGACCCAGACGAGGCCACGGCCCGATCCCGGCAGCGCGAGGAACGTATCCGCCGGGCCATCGACCTGAAACGTCGCGACACCGAACCCGGCGGCAGCCGTGCGCGCGGTGGCGGGCCTGTGCGTCATAGCGGGCCCGGCGGCACGCGCGTGCGCGATGGCGCGACCTACGGCGGACCTGTCCGTGATGTCGAGCCCGGCGGCGAACGTGTGCCCGGCGGCAGACGCCTGCCCGATGCCATGACCGGCGGCAGACGCCTGCCCAGCGGCGTGACCGGCGGCAGACGCCAGCCCAGTGCCATGACCGGCGGCGCGCCCGTGCCCGGTCCCACGACCGGCGCCGACCGCCTCCGCCAGCTCCTCCACCCCCCACTCCTGCAACGCGACCGGCGTACTGTCCCAGCCCTGCACACCGCGCCGGTCGACGAGAACCGGACCCAGCAGCCCCTTGTGGCGGCCGATACCCGGCCCGTAGTTGACCCGGCCCAGGCTCTCGACCAGGACCTCCAGTCGTACGACGTCGCCCGTGCCGTGAACGGGTAGTTCGGGATGCTCGGCGTCGGCCACGCCGACCAGCGTGCCGTCGGTGAAGACCAGGGCCCGGTCGCGCACATCCGTGAGGACGAGGCGGTGTTCGCCGGTCGGGATGCGTGGGTGCGCGGTGTGCAGGACCATGCCCGCGTCGAGGCCGAGCTGTTCGAAGGAGGCGGGGCGCGGGGCGGTCACGGTCGGCGCGGGCACGGCGCGGAGGCCGGGGAGGAGGTCGGCGCGGTGGACCAGGGGGCGCCGGGCCGGCGGGAGTGTCGGCGGGCGCGCGGGTGACCGTACCGGCTTCCGGGCGCCCAGGGCCTCGCGTACGGCGAAGAACTTGGCGGTGAGGGCGCCGTCCTCGGCGATCGGCGCGTCGGAGTCGTAGCTGGTGACGATGGGGCGCAGTCGGCCGTCCTCCTCGTTGGCGCCCGCCCAGAGGCCGAAGTTGGTGCCGCCGTGGGCCATGTAGATGCTGACGCTGCCGTCGTCGGCGAGGATGTCGCGGAGTGTGCCCACCGCGCTGTCCACCCCCCGGACGTGGTGCCGTTTGCCCCAGTGGTCGAACCAGCCGTTCCAGAACTCGGCGACCAGGAAGGGTTCGTCGGGGCGCCGGGTGGTCAGGAGGCGTCGGGCGGCGGCGGGCCGGGAGCCTAGGGTGACGGCCGCGAGGGTGCCGGGCAGGGTGCCGCCGTCCTGCATGAGTTCGGTGGGGCCGTCGGCGGTGAACAGCAGTTCGCGGATGCCGCGCGTCGTCAGGGCCCGGCGGTTCCAGCGCAGATAGGCGTGGTCGTCGCCGTAGCTGCCGAACTCGTTCTCCACCTGGACGGCCACCACCGGTCCGCCCTCGGTGGTCTGGAGCGCGGCGATGCGTGGGATCAGCTCGTCGAACCAGTGGTCGACGGCGGAGGTGAACGCCGGGTCCGAGCTGCGGATCGCGACGTCGCGGCCGGTGAGCCAGCTGGGCAGGCCGCCGTTGGACCACTCGGCGCAGATGTACGGGCCGGGGCGGACGACGACGTCCAGGCCCTCCTCGCCCACCGTGCCGATGAATCGTTCGAGGTCACGCCAGCCGTCGAAGCTCGGCGGCCGGTGCTCGCGGGGCTGGTGGAAGTTCCACGGCACGTAGGTGTCGACCGTGTTGAGGCCGAGGTCGGCGAGGCGGCGGATCCGGTCCCGCCAGATGTCGGGGTGGACACGGAAGTAGTGCAGGCCCCCGGAGAGGATGCGGTGGGGGACGCCGTGCCGGTACAGGCGGCCCCCGTCCCAGGTGAGCGCGCCGGTGGCGGCGTCGGGGGCCGTCTCGGTCGTGGTGTGGGCCGGTGCGAGGTGTGTCGTGGGCGGCTCAGTCACGGGTGGGAGCGTATGTTATCGATGCCATGAGTAACAAGCCCGATATGATCGGTGAAGGAACGTCGCGGGCCGGCCGCGGGAGAGGAGCGCCATGACCCAGGGCACCGAGGGTCCCGCGAGGCCGAGGCAGCCGAGCATGGCCGACGTGGCTCGGAGTGCCGGGGTGTCGGCGCAGACCGTCTCGCGCACGCTGCGCGGTTCGCCGAACGTCAACCCCGAGACCAAGCGGCGTGTGCTGGCCGCCGTGGAACAGGTCGGCTACCGGTTCAACAGCGCCGCCCGGACACTGTCCTCCGGGCGCAGCCACACGATCGGGCTCGTCCTGCTGGCGTCCGGCGGGTACTACTCGCGCTCCGCGGTGACCGCCGGCGTGGAGGCGGCGGCCGGTGCCGCCGGGTACGCGGTGAGCATCGCGACGATCGCCGCGCTCGACACGGGTCTGATGGAGCGGGCCCTGTCCAAGCTCGCCGACCAGGGTGTCGACGGCTTCGTCATCGCCGTACCGCTGATCTCGGTGACCCCGAAGATGGAGGACATCACCCGCGACATCCCGACCGTCACGCTCGACGGCTCACGGACGGCGGGCGCCCGGGTGCTCGGCATCGACCAGCGGGAGGCGGGCCGTGTCGCGACGCGGCACCTGCTCGACCTGGGGCACCGCCAGGTCTGGCACATCTCCGGGCCCGACGAATGGATCGAGGCGCGCCGGCGGCGGCAGGGCTGGCAGGAGTGCCTGGCCGCGGCCGGGATCGAGGCGCCGCCGCCGCTGGAGGGCGACTGGTCGCCCGACTCGGGGTACCGGCACGGGCAGATCCTCGCGATGATCCCGGATGTGACCGCGGTCTTCGTGGCCGGTGACGAGATGGCCTTCGGGGTGATCCGCGCGCTGCGCGAACGCGGCCGGGCCGTGCCCGACGACGTGTCGATCGTGAGCGTCGACGACATCGCGCTCGCGGCCTACTGCCATCCACCGCTGACGACCGTCCGCCAGGACTTCTACCGCTACGGCGCGGCGGCCGTGGCCCTGCTGCTCCAGGGCGACGACGCGGACGTCGACGACGCCGTGGCCGACACGTCGCTCTCGGTGCGCGGCTCCACGGCTCCGCCGCGGCTGCCCTGACCCAGGGTTTCGCCCCCGCCGCCCCTACCCGTCCCTCCCCCGCTCTCGGCTTCGCCTTCGAGCTCGGGTGGGTGGGGTTGTGTGGCGGGTGCGGGTGGTTCTGTGGCTGGTCGCGCAGTTCCCCGCGCCCCTTAAAAGCCCCGGGCGCGACCCATGCCGTCCAGGGGCGCGCGGCTGTGTCGATTTGCGGCTCCGCCGCGTGGGCGCGAGCAACCCCCACTCACCCGCAGCCGAAAACCCCTCTCGGCGCCCTTGCGCCCTCACCCGCTTCGGTGCCACCGTAAGCCTTCATGTTATCGGTGCCACCGTAACAAGTCGGATCGTCATGCGATCCCGATCCACGGGAAGGACCTCACATGAGGAGATCGCTCGTCCTCGCGGGTGCCGCGGTCACGACGCTCGGACTGCTCGCAGGCTGCTCGACCGGCGGGGGCGGCTCGGACTCCGGCAGGACGACCCTCAAGGTCGCCGCCCTCGAAGGCGGCTACGGCCGGGACATGTACACGCAGGTCATCAAGGCGTACGAGGCCTCGCACCCCGACATCGACGTCCAGTTGCAGATCTCGAAGAGCATCGAGGACGAGATCACCCCGAACATGAAGGCGGGGCGCTACCCGGACGTCGTGGTGCTCGGCCAGGGTCGCAAGGCCGCCCTCACCGAGACCCTCATCAAGGACAAGGCCCTGGAGGACCTCACCCCGATCCTGAAGGAGCAGATCCCCGGCGAGAACACGACCGTCGGGGACAAGCTCACCGAGGGCATCATCGGCAACCTCAACACCAACCCGTACGGCACGGACCAGACATATCTGATGCCGATGTACTACGCGCCGACCGGGCTCTTCTACAACAAGGGCCTGTTCGAGGAGAAGGGCTGGAAGGTCCCGGGCACCTGGGACGAGATGTTCACGCTCGCCGAGACGGCGAAGAAGCAGGGCATACCGCTGTTCACGTACCCGACCGCCGGGTACCTCGACTCGTACTTCTTCGCGCTGCTCGCGGACGTCGGCGGGGAGCGGTTCTACACCGACGTGATGACGCACAAGAAGGACATCTGGAAGTCGGCGAACGCCCGGAAGGCGCTCGACATCACCACCCGGCTGCTGAGCCACACCGCGCCCGAGACCGTCGGGTACGCCAACGAGCAGGACTTCACCAAGAACCAGCAGCTGGTCCTCGACAACAAGGCGCTGTTCATGCCGAACGGCACCTGGATCGTCGGCGAGATGGCGGACGCGCCCCGCGCGGACGGCTTCCAATGGGGTCTGACGCCGCTGCCGGCGGTCACCTCGGGCGGCAAGCGGTACATCACGACGTCGGTCGAGTCGGTGTGGGTGCCCACCGCCGCCGAACACAAGGACGCGGCGAAGGAGTTCATCGCCTATCTGTACTCCGACGAGGCGGCGAAGATCTTCGCGAAGTCGAACGCGATCCAGCCCGTCGAGGGCATCGCGAGCACGCTGTCCGGGGAGAACGCCGAGTTCTACAAGGTGTACGAGGACGCGTCGGTCTCGGCGCTGGTCGGCGGCTTCGCGAGCACCGCGCCCGTTCCGGGCGTCGACATCAAGGCCACACTGTTCGACACCGCCAACAGCATCGTCAGCGGCGACACCACCGAGGAGAAGTGGCAGGCCGCGCTGAACGACGCCAGCGAGAAGCTGCGCGAGGCGGGCGACTGAGGTGACGACCCTGTCCACCCCACGTCAAGGCTCTACGAACGGCACCGGCACATCGGCGCCGCCCGCCGGGAGTTCGCCACGGGGCACCCGGGCCCCGGCCCGGCGGCGGGCCGACACCCGCTTCGTGCTCGCCTGTCTACTGCCCGCGCTGGTGCTCTTCGCGGTGTTCATGATCGTCCCGACCGTGAACGTGTTCCGGATGTCCCTCTACACCTGGAGCGGCTTCTCCCCCGACATGCGCTTCGTCGGGCTCGACAACTTCCGCCGCCTCCTCGACGACGAACAGTTCGTGCGGGCCTTCCAGAACACGGTCGCGCTCCTGGTCGTGGTGACCGTCGTGACGATGGGCATGGCCCTGTTCCTCGCCGCGATCATGACCCGGCAGCGACTGCGCGGACGGAACCTGTACCGGTTCATCCTCTACATCCCGAACGTACTGTCGGTGGTCGTCATCGCGGCGATCTTCTCCGCCGTCTACGACCAGAAGAACGGCCTGCTCAACGGCACCCTCCGACTGCTGTCGCTCGACGGTCTGCAACAGGTCTGGCTCGGCGACCAGAAGGTCGTGCTCTACTCCGTGGCGATCGCGATGGTCTGGCAGTCGCTGGGCTACTACACGGTCCTCTACATGGCGGGCATGGCGAGCATCCCGGAGGAGCTCTACGAGGCGAGCGCGCTCGACGGCGCCTCCACCGGGCGGCAGTTCTTCTCCATCACGCTGCCGCTGATCTGGCAGAGCCTGCGCACCACGCTGACGTTCTTCGTGATGAGCGCCGTCAACCTCAGTTTCGTCCTGGTCCGCGCGATGACCGGCGGCGGTCCCGACGGCTCCTCCGAGGTCCTGCTGAGCTACATGTACAAGCAGGCGTACACGAACTCGTCGTACGGCTACGGCATGACCATCGGTGTCGTCGTCTTCGCCTTCTCGTTCCTCGTGTCGCTCCTGGTGAGCCGGGCGACCCGGCGCGAACCCCTCCAGTTCTGAGTGTTCCGAGCGTTCCGAGAGTTCCGAGAGTCCTGAGGACAGGCACCATGACCCTGACCGCCCCACCCCGCCCGCACCCGGACCAGTCCCCGGCGGCCCGGCCCGGGTCGGGCCGCCCCCGACCCGGCCGGACGCTCACCCACGCCCTCGTCATCGCCCTGGCACTCGCCATCGCCGTGCCGGTCGCCTGGGTGCTGATCGCCTCGCTCAAGCAGAAGAGCGAGTTCTTCGGCAGCCCCTGGACCCTGCCGAAGGGGCTGCACGTCCAGAACTACGTCGACGCGTTCGTCACCGCGCACATGGGCCAGTACTTCCTGACCTCGGTGCTCGTCACCGTGCTCGGCCTGGTGTTCGTGCTGGCGGTCTCCGTGCCGGCGGCGTATGTCATCGCCCGGTACGAGTTCCGCGGCCGGGGCCTGGTGGAGATCGCGATGCTGGGCGGGCTCTTCGTCAACGTCAACTACATCGTCGTACCGATCTTCCTCATGCTCGTCGACTGGGACCGCGCGCTGATCGACGTCTTCCCCGGCGGCTTCTTCATCGACAACCCCGCCGTCCTGTCCCTCGTCTACGCGGCCACGTCGATCCCGTTCACGATCTATCTGCTCACCGCGTACTTCCGGTCAATACCGGTCGAGTACGAGGAGGCCGCCGCCCTGGACGGCGCGTCCCGCCTCCGGATCATGACCACGGTCACGCTTCCGATGGCACGCCCGGCGGTCACCACCGTGATCCTGTTCAACTTCCTCGCCTACTGGAACGACTTCATCATCGCCCTCACCCTGCTCCCCGGCGAGGGCAAGACGCTGCAGGTCGGCCTGCTCAACCTGTTCACCGCGCAGAAGGCGGCGGCCGACTACGGGCGCCTCTACGCCGGTCTGGTCATCGTGATCGTCCCGGTTCTCATCGTCTACGCGATCGTCCAACGCCGTCTCATCGAAGGCATGGCCTCCGGTGGAGTGAAGGGCTGACGGAAGGAAACCCACCCCATGAAGGAATCGACGCGTACGGCGCTGCTCGTCACCGCCCGTACGCTCGTCGCGGCGGTCTGCCTCACCCTCGTCGTCACCGCGCGCACGACGGTCGGTTGGGGCAACCTCCTGACCATGCTCGCCGCGCTGGCCGGGCTGCTGGCCCTGCTCGCCGCCTACAACCGGCGGTTCCGGTGACCGCGCCCACGGCGTCCGGACGGGCACCGGCGCTGGCCTCGATCCGGCCGAGCGAGCGCCAACTCGCCTGGCAGGCCATGGAGTTCTACGGCTTCCTCCACTTCGGCATGAACACCATGACGGACCGCGAGTGGGGCGAGGGCCACGACGACCCGGCGTTGTTCGACCCGGCCGACCTCGACGCCGACCAGTGGGTCACGGCGCTCAAGGCCGCCGGGATGACCGGCGTGATCCTCACCTGCAAGCACCACGACGGGTTCTGCCTCTGGCCGAGCGACGTCACGACATACTCGGTCGCCTCGTCGCCGTGGCGTGACGGCCGGGGCGACGTGGTGGCGGAGGTCGCCGACGCGGCCCGCCGACACGGCCTGCGCTTCGGTGTCTACCTCTCCCCCTGGGACCGCGCCGAGGCCTCCTACGGCTCCGGCACCGCGTACGACGACTTCTACGTCGCCCAGCTCACCGAGCTGCTCACCCGGTACGGGCCGGTGTTCTCGGTCTGGCTGGACGGCGCGAACGGCGAGGGCCCGAACGGCAAGCGGCAGACGTACGACTGGGACCGGTACTACGCGGTGGTCCGCGCGTTGCAGCCGGACGCCGTCATCAGTGTGTGCGGGCCCGATGTCCGCTGGTGCGGCAACGAGGCCGGGGACACCCGACCCGACGAGTGGAGCGTGGTCCCCCGCGCCCTCCAGGACGCCGAACGCATCGCCGACCGCTCGCAGAAGGCGGACGACGGCACCTTCGCCCGGCTGGTCCGCAGCGACGACCGCGACCTCGGCAGCCGCACCGCCCTCGCCGGACACGAGGACGACCTGGTCTGGTATCCGGCCGAGGTCAACACCTCGATCCGCCCCGGCTGGTTCCACCATCCGGCCGAGGACACCCGAGTCCGTTCCGTGGACGAGCTGTTCACCATCCATCTGCGCGCGGTGGGCGGCAACTCCTGCTTCCTGCTCAATGTCCCACCGGCCCGGGACGGACGGCTGCGGGACACCGACGTGGCGGTGCTGGCAGGGCTCGGGCGGCGCGTCGAGGAGTTCCGGGGGCGGCGCGTCGAGGCGACGGCGACGGTGTCCTCCGGTGCGGTGGGGGACGTGGCGACGGCGTGGCCCGGCGGCGGACGTACGCCTTGGCGACCGGACGAGATGGACCGACGGCCGGGTGTGACGCTGGAGTTCGGGTGTCCTCGCGCGGTGGAAGCGGTGGTCGTCGGTGAGGACATCGCTCAGGGGCAGCGCATCGAGCACGTGGTCGTACGGGGCCGCCGGGACGGGCGGTGGACGATCCTCGCCGAGGCGCACGCGGTGGGGTACCAGCGCATCCTGACGTTCCCTCCGGCCGAGGTCGACGCCGTACTGGTCGAGGTGACAAAGGCCCGGGACACACCCGTCGTGGCCCGGGTGGCGGCGATCGGGGCGGCGTCATGAAGGGCGGCACGATGTCCGGAGCGGGCGCTTCACGGGGACCGGCCGTTTCCCGCAAGGCAGGCACCTCACGCAAGCCGGGGAAGCCGCGCAGCTCGCCCAGGCCGAGTGGTTCCCGCGAGCCGGGCGCCGGCCGCAGGCCATCGCGCCGGGCCCTGGTCCTCTGCACCGGCGTGGGCGTCGCCCTCGTCGCGCTGCTGGTCACCGGGCTGACGATGCTCGGCGACCACACGACCGACGAGACCGCCGGGACCGCCGGGACCGCCGAGGTCGCCTCCCTCGACGGACACCCCGTGACCCGCGACGAACTGCTCTTCCACATGCGGCGACTCGCGCCGACCGTGCAGAACGAGCTGCGCAACAAGTACGACCCGCGCGGCGCGATCGACTGGAACGCGAAGGCGGGCGACAAGACCGCGCTCCAGCGGCTGGAGAACCGTGCGTTCGACGAGATCCGGCGGGACAGGACGACACTCGTCCTGGCGAAGGAGCAGGGGCTGGTCGACTCCGTGGACCACGCGGACTTCCTGGCCGAGCTGGCCCGGGAGAACGAGTCCCGGGCGAAGGCCCTCACGGCGGGCGAGACGGTGTACGGCGTCGCGAACTTCTCCCCCGAGGAGTACTACACCCACCGGCTCGCGGAACTCACCACCAGCCTGAAGAAGCGGCTCGGCACGGGCGCCGGCGCCCCGCTCCGGGTCACCGACGCCGAGGCCAGACAGGCGTTCGACGCCGACCGGGACGCCTGGAGCGCCAACGCGACGACGTACACGTACACGCGGCTGGTGGTGCCAGTGCCCGACGGCGCCGCCGACCACGCCGAGCGGCTGCAGCGACGGGTGACGTCGGCCGGGCGCCTCGCGGACGTCGCCGCCGGGGAGCCCGGGGCCGAGCTGACGACCGGCACGTACGACGGCGGTGGCTCCACCTCGCTGAACGCCCATGACCAGGACCTCATGTCGGTCCTCGGCAAGCTCGCGCCGGGACGGATCTCCGCCCCCGTCAAGGGCACCGGCCGGATCACCTACTACGAGCTCGACGGCAAGGACGTCGACGAGGACAAGGCGTTCGCCGACTACGCCCAGCGGATCCGGCAGTCGCTCGTCGAGGAGAAGTTCAACCGGTATCTCCAGCGCCGGGTCGAGAACGGTGACATCGATATCGACACCTCGGCGGTGGACGCCATCAACGCAGAGGATGTGCAGCAATGAGACCCTTCGGCACCGGATCACCACTCCTCGTACGAACGCTGTACGCGGCCTTCGTCGCCCTGCTCGCCGCGCTGCTCGTCGGCTCGCTCGTACCCACCGCGTACGCCGCCGCACCACCGGACCGGACTCCCACCCGCAAGGCGGTGAAGCCGAGCTGGCCGGGCAACACACCGAACACCACCGGCGGCAGGGACTACTACATCGACGCCACGCTCGGCCGGGACACCGCGACCGGCACCTCCCCGGCGACCGCCTGGCGCACCCTGGCCAAGGCGAACGCGACGACGTTCGCGCCGGGCGACCGCATCCTGCTCAAGGCCGGTGAGCAGTGGCAGGACGAGCAGCTGTGGCCGAAGGGCTCGGGCGGCGCGGGCAGGCCGATCACCATCTCGGCGTACGGCGACCCGAGCGCCCGGCGCCCGTACATCGCGACGAACGGCAAGGTGCCGAGCCCGTTCAGGGCGGACGGCACCAAGAACCCGGCCACGGTCGGTCTGACCGGTGCGATCGTGCTGCGCAACCAGCAGTACTGGGACATCAACAATGTCGAACTGTCCAACGACGACGACTTCGCGACCGACATCAAGTCGGGTTCGTACGTCCGTGACGGAATCATGGTGTCGATCAACGCCGATCTTCTCGGGAACGGCGCGGACAGCATCATGGATCATTTCCGCATCTCGAACATATACGTCCACAACCTCGACGGCCCGAGCACCTGGCAGCGCATTCACTACGGCGCCGTGAATTTCCAGGTATTCGGCAGCCGCAGCTACAAGGAGTACGGCACCGGCGGCTACTACTTCAAGGACGTCCGGATCGAGAACAACACCTTCGAGAACGTCGAACTGCACGCCGTCCAGTTCGCGTTCAACTGGTTCGCGGCCGACGGCGCGGACGCCGGACAGTACGACGAGAACGGGAAATGGCACGAGGGCTGGGAACAGCTGTGGGTACGCACCCGCGACCTGTACAGCCGTGACGTCTACATCGGCCACAACTACGCCGAGAGCATCGGCCAGGGAGCCATCCAGCTCGCCAACACCAAGAACATGACGGTCGAGTACAACGAGGTGAACGGCTATCTGAAGCGCTACGACGCGGTGTCCTGCGCGCTCTATCTGTGGGCCGGGGCCGACTCCGTCATGCAGTTCAACGAGGTCTACGGCGGCCCGGACAACGAGTACGACGGCACCCCGTGGGACCTCGAATACACCAACTTCAACGTCACCTACCAGTTCAACTACTCGCACGACAACGCGGCGGGCTGGATGGCCTACATGGGCAACAGCGCCAATTCGGTGGCCCGTTACAACCTGAGCGTCAACGACAACGGCGTCCTCGTGAAGAACATGCTGTCGACGAACTACTCGCCGACCTACTTCACGAACAACACCTTCGTCTACGACGGCGCTGATCTCGACTACGTCCACGACGAGACGTTCCTGAGCCGCGTCTACTTCCTGAACAACATCTTCCACAACACCTCGAAGACGACTCCGACCCCGTGGTACCGCCGAACCGGCGCCCTACGCCAGGCCGTATTCGCGAACAACGACTACTACGAGGCCGGCGGCGCCCATTCCCCCCAGGAACCGGCCGACCCGAAGGGCCTGCGGGCCGACCCCCGTTTCGTCGGCGACCCCGCCGAATACGTCACCGGGGCGGGCGTGGAACAGATCCGAAAGGCCGCCGCCCACTTCGCCCTCCGCGACGACTCACCCCTGATCGACGCCGGCCGATACAACCCGCACCTCGGCACCGAGGACTTCCTCGGCACCCACATCTACTACGGCGACGCACCCGACATCGGCATGGCCGAGAGCCGCGTCGGCCCGCAGGTCCCCGCCCCCGTCGACGACGACCCCATCGAGGACGAGATCGACAACCGCGTCGACCTCGCCCTCGGCAAACCCGTCACCGCCAGTTCCACCCATCCCGGAGCGGGCGGCACCCTCACCGCCGACAGACTCACCGACGGCAACCTCACGACCCGCTGGGCCGCCGCCGACGACGCGGCCTACCCGATCACCCTCGACATCGACTTCGGCACGGCCACCACCTTCGACGAGGTCTACCTGGACGAGTACACCGACTCGGGCACCAACCCGAGGGTGCGGTCGTTCGACCTGCAACGCTGGAACCCCGACACCGGCCAATGGGTGACCTTCGCCGACCGCGACACCGGCATCGGCCACGACCTCACCGTCACCGGCTTCGGCGATGTCACGACCACCCGACTCCGCGTGGCCCTCACGGGCAGGATCGCGACGGAGTTGTACACACCGACGATGACGGAGATCGCTGTGTACAACTCCGGCGGATAGCCGAGGGAGAGCCGGACAGCCGACGGCCCGGACGCCTGACTCGTCGGCGGTGAGGAGGAGAACCCCCGCCTATTGGCTCGGGGGGAGGGGTTGTTTGGGCGGGTGCGAGTGGTGTGGTGCTGGTCGCGCAGTTCCCCGCGCCCCTGAAAAGCAGGGGCGCGGGGCTGTATCGAATTGCGGCTCCGCCGCGATGGGGGCCCCTCCCGCTCGAGCGAAGTCGAGAGTGGGAGGAGCCGAGAGCGGGGAGGGACGGGTAGGGGCGGCGGGGGCGGAAGAGGAGCCGTTACGCCCGGTGGCGCCCGCGCTTGGCCTCCATCGCCGCGCGCCCCTCCGCCCCCTTCCTCTTCCACTCCTTACGGATCTCGGCCCGAAGCCGAGCGTCGCTCTTCGCCACGATCCGCTGATTCTCCCGAAGCAGCTTCCGATAGCTCTCCAGCCGCCGCTCGGGCAACGCCCCCGACTCGACGGCCCCGAGCACCGCACACCCCGGCTCGGCCACATGCGCACAGTCATGGAACCGGCACTCCCCCGCCAGTTCCTCGATC
>NZ_AEJC01000034.1 GCF_000317595.1 Streptomyces ipomoeae 91-03
CCCGCCGTCATGACGTGTACGACGTCCGCGAGGTCCGCGACGAGGTCGAGGTCGTGTTCGACGACCAGCAGGGCGGCGCCGTCGGCGGCGAGGGCACGCAACACGCGGGCGAGGGCGGCCACTTCGCCCGTGTCGAGCCCGGCGGTGGGCTCGTCCAGCAGCAGCACGCGCGGACTCCCGGCGAACGCCCGTGCCAGCTCGACCCGCCGCAGCGTCCCGGTCGGCAGCCCCGCCGCGGGCGCCGCCCGCACCGGCCCGTCCAGTCCGAACAGCCGCAACGCCCGCTCCACGGCCCCGGGGTCCGCGACCCGCCCCTGCTCGGCCCCGACCCGGACGTTCTCGGCCACGGTCAACGACGGGAAGACGGCCAGCTGCTGGAACGTCCGCGCGATACCGAGCCGGGTACGCGCGTGCGCGGGCAGCCGCGTGATGTCCCGCCCACCGAAGCTCACCCGCCCGCCGCCGGGCCGCAGTGTCCCGGCGAGACAGTGGAAGAGGGTGCTCTTACCGGCCCCGTTCGGGCCCACGACGGCGCTGACCCGACCTGGGGGGACGTCGAGGTCGACGCCGTCGAGCGCGGTGAAGCCGCCGTAGGTGACATGAAGGCGACGGGCACGAAGGGCGGGGGTCGGCCGGGTGGCGGTGCGTGCGGGCGACGCCATTCGGGCAGGGCCGGGGCTCGGCTGCCGAGCACGGCCGCCGCCGGACGCGGGCCCGAGTCCGGAGGGCGCGCTGGCGCGGGGCCGCTGAGGCTGTTCGGTCGCCCCGGGCAGCCCCCGGCCGGCTCGCACCGCCTCCCGCGCCCGCAATCCGTTCCGCGCACTCGTCCCCACCGGTGTCAGCCCACCCCGTCGCCCACCCCCCGACCGCAGCCGCTCGACCCCCGCCCGCACCGCCTCGTACGGCCCGCCCGGGAAGCGGCCCACCAGCACCGCCAGGATGCCGATCACCGCAGCCGCGACGCCCCCCTTCGCGCCCGCGTCCAACCCGACCAGCAGAGCGGCTGCCGCGAGGGCGCCGAGCGTGCTGTCGGCGCCCAGGACGACGATCGCGGCGAACCAGAGAAGGCCGCGGACGGGGTCGTAGGCGGTGGGGTCGAAGGCGCGGAGGCCCATGGTGAGCATGCCGCCGCCGAGGGCGGCCAGGGCGGCGCCCGCGACGAAGGCGGTCAGCTTGAGGGCGGGGACCCGTACGCCTGCCGCCGAGGCCCCCGATTCATGGTCCCGCATGGCGGCGAGGGCCCGGCCCGCGCGGCCTCGGCGGAGGAGGCGGGTGGCCAGCAGCGCGCATGCCAACAGGCCCAGCTCCAGGACGTAGTACGCGCGGTCGCCCGCGAAGCCCGCCGGGCGCGACACCGTGAGGCCCGACGTGGCGTACGGCTGGGCGAAGACGAAGCGGCTGACCGCGACGCCCACCGCGAAGGTCGCCAGGGCAAGAGCGAGGCCGTGTCGGCTGATGGCGGGCCAGCCGGTCAGCAGGCCCAGCGGGGCGACCAGGAGGACCGCGATCAGGAGGGCCGTCAGTTCCGGGAGGGCGGGAAGGAAGAGGAAGCGTCCGGCCGCCAGCAGCGCCGTGAACAGGGCGCCCAGGCCCGCGTACGCCGCCTGGCCCAGGGAGATCTGGCCGCCCCGGCCCGTCACGACGACCAGGGAGAGGAGGATCACGGCGAGGGCCGGTACCTGCACGGAGGTGTGCAGATCCCGGCCCGCGAAGCCGAGGGGGATCAGAAAGAGGATCACCGCCACGATCCAGGCGCCCGAGGGTGCCCCCATCTGCGCGGTCGCCGTGCGCGGCAGCGCGTCACGGGTGCCGACGCCGGGCAGGACCAGGGCGGCGATCAGCAGGGCGACCACGAAGAGGTTGGCGCCGACGGCCTGCAGCAGCGGTTCCGCCCAGCCCGAGGGGTGCAGCCGGGTCAGCTGGCTCTGGGCGATGCCGATGCCGAGCGCCACCACCACGGCCACCGGGAGGCTCCGCATCCGGGCGGCGACCGCCACGGCGACCACCTCCATCACAAGCAGCGGCATGCCGTACGGGTCGAGGCGTACGTACGGGGCGAGCAGTACGCCCGTCAGACCGGCCGTGAACGAGCCGAACGCCCAGCCCGCGGCGGCCACCCGATCCGCGTCGATGCCACCGAGCACGGCGAGGGACCGGTCGTCCACGACGGCCCGCAGCTCGCGGCCGAAGCGGGTCCAGTACCGGGGGTTCCGGGGGTGTCCCCCGGAGGGGCGCAGTACCGCTCCCGCGGCGGCGGCGATCGCCACGGCCACCGCCAGCTGGCCCCACGGGTCCGCCGACACCGGCGTGGGCGCGTCGGCCCGCGCCCCCTGGCCCCACAGCAGCGCGGCACCGCCGACGAGGAGGACGAAGACGCCGATGGAGGCCACGAGGGTCTGCGCGGGGTCGCCGCCCAGCACGGCGAGCGGGCGGAAGACGAAGCGTTCCAGGACCAGGCCGATACCGGGGGCCACCACCAGCAGGGTCACCGCGGCGCCGAGCCAGAGCGGCCAGGCCCACTCCACGGTGAACTGGCGCAGCAGATACGCGCACACCATCGCGATCGCCCCGTGCGCGAAGTTGAGCACCCCGGTCGCCCGGTACGTCACGATCAGGCCGATTCCCGTGAGGGCCGCCGCGCTGCCGACCGAGAGCCCGGCCAGCGTGAGGTCGTACGTCAGCGACGTCATCAGCCCTCCGCGGGCTCAGCCGTGTCACTCCCGGTGGGCGCCTCACAGATGGGGCACGGCCGCAGTTCCCCGCTCTCCAGCACCCGGGAGTCCACCGGCACCGCCTCCGCCCTGCCCGCCACCAACGGGCAGTCCGCGCGGTGCCAGAGGGTGCCGCCGGGCACCATCAGCAGTTTGCCGCTGGTGGCGAGAGGGGCGGCGGCCGGCTGCCCGGACGCGGTCGCGTCGGCGGGCTCGGGGGCGACCAGGAGGCCGTACAACTCCTCGACGCGAGTGGCGGCCAGGGCGTTCCTGCCGTGGGTGAGGAGGACCGCGCCCGCGATGATCAGGGCGGCGCCGGGGATCGTGCAGGAGGCGAGGTAGGGCAGCTGTCGTTCGGCGAAGCGTTCGCCGGAGATGCCGTACCAGCCGACGACGCACAGCACGGCACCCCCGGCGAGGGCGGCCCAACCGGCCCAGAGGAGGGGATGTGTGGTCCGCAGTCGGGCTGTCCGCATCCGTGACTCCCACACGTCGTGTGTCTGACGGGTTTTCAGCAAGCGGCTGGACTTGCACTATGCCTTGTGGAAGCCGACCCTGAAAGCACCGGGCGTCCATCGCCCGGACCGACACCCGGTGGTGAGCCAGATGGTTCTCGGGAGCGACCTCAGGCGGGCGAACGGACGGCGGGGCCGCGGCCCCCGGGCACGAGGACGGGGCGTGGCGCTGGCCGCGGCCCTGTCGCTCTTCCTCGCCCCGGCCCTCGCGGCGTGCAGCGACGACAGCGGCGGCGAGACCGCGCCGCCCAGCCCCTCGGTCGAACAGACAGCCAGTGAGCCGGCCGAGGAGAGCCCCAGCGCGAGCGGGCCGGCGGACGCGGCGGCGGCCGAGAAGGAGATCAAGGAGAACTGGCGGAAGTTCTTCGATCCCAGGACCTCCACCAAGGAGAAGCAGGCCGTTCTGGAGAACGGTGAGCGGATGGGCCCGGTCCTGGCGGCGTTCAGCGGCGACAAGCGCGGCGGACAGGTGCAGGCCGAGGTCGAGAAGGTCGAGTTCACCTCGCCGACCGAGGCGAACGTGACGTACACCCTGCTCCTGGAGGGCGCCACGGCCCTGCCCGACGCGTCCGGGACGGCCGTCGAGCAGGACGGCACCTGGAAGGTCTCCGTGAAGACGCTGTGCGGGCTGGTCACCCTGAGCGGCAATGCCTCACCGGTTCCGGGCTGCTGAGACCGGCGCCGCCCCGCGCGCCGGGGCCGTCGCCGCAGGTCTGCTGCTCCTGCTGGCCACGGCCTGCGGCAGCCGGCTTCCGGAGAGCGACTTCGAGCGCCGGGACACGACCACCGCCGCCCCGCAGAGCCGTGAGCCGCTGCGCGTCGGCATCATCACCAGCGTCACCAGCCCCGTCGGCGGCGCCGCGTTCACCGGGCCGCGTGACGGGGCGAAGGCCTACTTCGCCGCGCTCAACGCGCGCGGCGGCATCGACGGCCGCGAGGTCGAGGTGCGCGAGTGCGACGACGGCGGCAGCGGCGTCGGCAACAACGAGTGCGTGCGGAAGCTGGTCGAGGAGGACGACGTGGTGGCGCTCGTCGCCACCACCGCCCTCGACTACGCGGGCGCCTCCCGCGTCGCCCACGCGCGCGTGCCCGACATCGGCGGCCAGCCCATCGGCCCCGCGTACGACACGTATCCGTACCTGTACAGCATCTACGGCAGCCTCGCGCCCCGGAACGGCACCACCGGCTGGGACGGGAAGCAGTACGGCGGCACCGAGGTGTACCGCTACTTCAAGCGCGAGCACGGGGCGCGCACGGCGGCCGTGGTGTCGTACAACCAGGCCGCGTCGGCCGCGTACGCCCGGCTGGTCGTCCAGGGGTCGAAGGCCGAGGGGTACGAGGTGGTGACCGAGCAGGTCGACTTCGCGCTGCCCAACTTCCGCGCGGTCGCCGCCGACATCAAGGAACAGGGCGCCGACCTGGTCTTCGACGCCATCGACAGCCACGGCAACGCCCGCCTCTGCCAGGCCCTGGACCAGGTCGGCGCCGAGATCACCGCCAAGGTCACCAATGTGCAGAACTGGACCTCCACGGTCGCCGACGACTACAAGGACGCCCCGCGCTGCCGCAACGCCCTGTGGGCCACCGGGTCCAGTCGTAACCACGAGGACACCGGCGACGCGGCCGTACGGGAGTTCCGGGACGCGACGAAGGGTCTGAAGACGCACTCCCAGTGGCAGTTGGAGGGCTGGGCCGCCGCGATGTGGTTCACGGACGCGGCGCGATCCTGCGCCGGCACCGAAGCGGGCGTCACGCGCGCGTGCGTCGACCGGTTCATGAACCGCGACGAGCCCTACACCGCCGACGGACTTCTCGTCCCCGTCCGCTTCGAACGGCTCGCGGAGCCCCCGAAGACCCGCAGGACATGCGTGTCCGTGGCCCGCTGGCAGGACGACAAGGGGTGGGTGAGTCAGGGCGACATGAACGACACCTGCTTCGACGTACCGCAGTTGCCTTATCGGCCCTGACGTGCTTCCGGGCGGTCAGGTTCCCTTGATCAGCTACCGATCCGGCAACCGTTGCAGAACAAGTTGATGAGGGTCCCCAACCCTTCCCCGATGTCCGGGGTCTAACCGTGCGGCGGTGGACCAGAAACCGCGATTGACGGACGACCAGGCAAAACAAAGGAAAACAGGGGGCTCGGGGGACGCATGCACATCTCTTTCCTGATACACAACGCGTACGGCATCGGTGGGACGATCCGTACGACGTACAACCTGGCGAACACCCTGGCCGAGCAGCACGACGTCGAGGTCGTCTCCGTCTTCCGCCACCGTGACGAGCCGGTCTTCTCGGTCGACCCGAGGGTCAAGTTGCGCGCCCTGGTCGACATCCGGGAGGGCGGCGCCGACAAGGGCCACGCCGATCTCGATCGCCCCGCAAAGTTCTTCCCGCGCGCCGAGGGCCGCTACCAGCAGTACAGCGCCCTGACCGACCGGCGCATCGCCGAGCACCTCGCCGCGGTCGACGCCGACGTCCTGGTCGGCACCCGCCCCGGGCTGAACGTCCACATGGCCCGGCAGACCCGTCGCGGCCCGATCCGCGTCGGCCAGGAGCACCTCACGCTCGACAGCCACTCCCCGGCCCTGCGCGCCACCCTGCGCGGCGTCTACCCGCGGCTCGACGCGCTCACCACGACCACCGAGGCCGACGCGCGGGCGTACGCCTCGAAGATGCGGCTGCCCGGCGTCCGCCTCCAGGCCGTGCCCAACCCGGTGCCCGCGCCCGGCATCGACCCGGCCGACGGCACCGGCAAGTGGGTCGTCGCCGCCGGCCGGCTCGCCCCCGTGAAGCGGTACGACCTGCTCATCAAGGCCTTCGACAAGGTGCGGGAGGAGCGGCCCGACTGGCGGCTGAGGATCTACGGCGGCGGCAAGCAGAAGGACAAGCTGCGCGCCCTCATCGACAAACTGGGCCTCTACAACCACGTCTATCTGATGGGCCCCGCCAACCCCATCGAGCCCGAGTGGGCCAAGGGCTCCATCGCGGCCGTCACCTCCAGCCTGGAGTCCTTCGGCATGACCATCGTCGAGGCCATGCGCTGCGGCCTGCCGGTGGTGTCCACCAACTGCCCGCACGGCCCCGGCGAGATCATCGACGACGGTGTCGACGGCCGTCTGGTCAAGGTCGGCAACGTCAAGGCCATCGCCGGCGGTCTCCTCGAACTCATCAACGACGACGACAAGCGGCAGCAGATGGCGCACGCCGCGCTCAAGGACTCCGAGCGCTTCGACCCCGCCCGGATCGCCGAACGCTACGAGACGCTCTTCGCCGACCTGACCGCCCGGGGCGGCGCCTCACCGGTGGGCCGGATGCGCGGCTCACTGCACCGCACCCGGGGCGCGCTGCTCGGCGGCGCGTATGCCGTTCGGGATGCCGGACGTGCCGCGTTCAAGAAGGGGCGCACCGCATGACGACGCTGGCTTCGCAGCCCACGAACCGCAGCGACCGGGAGCCCGCCATCACCCCCCTGCGCGCCGATTGCGTCGCCGACTCCGCGGGCGGCCTGACCTTCGACCTCCCCGACTCCGGCGAGTCCGGCCCCGCCCATCTGGTCCTCTATCTCCGGGGCACCGAGGAGGAGGTGCGCCTGCCGCTCACCCCGGTCGCCGACGGCCGCCTCCGGGCCGCCCTGCCCAGCGGCGTCGACCTCCCCGAGGGCCGCTGGGATGCCTACGTCCAGGTGGCCGACGGCGAACCCCGACGCCTGACGCCCGGCCTCAACGACCTGCGCGCCCTCGTCGACCGCGCCCCCGCCCCCACCGCCGCCCGGGTCGTCGTCCGCCTCCCGTACGGCACCAAGCACGGCAACCTCTCCGTCCGCGGCTGGGAGCGTTCCCCGCACGCCGAGGCCGGCGAACTCCACATCGGCGAGGGCGAGCTGACGGTGAGCGTCAAGGCGTACGGGGTCGAGCCGACACCGGACGCGTACGTCGAACTCGTCCGCCGGGAGGAGCCGTACGCCCAGGAGAAGCCGTACGCCCCGGAGGGGACGTCACCCGCCGTCAGGGCCGAACTCGCCGGGGAACAGGGCGTGTTCCACTTCACCGTGGCCTACGGCGCCCTCGGGCCCGGCACCTGGGAGCTGTGGCTGCGCCCCGAGGGGGAGGCCGGGCCGAGGGTGCGGATCGCGCGGCTGCTGGACGACATCGTCGAGAAGACGCCGGTGTTCATGTATCCGAAGGCGCGCGTCGAGACGGAGCGCGGCCCGGTGGAGGCCACGGCCCACTACACGGCCGACAACGACCTGTCCGTCACGGTCACCGCCGTGAGCTGAACGGACGAACCAGGGGGTGAGCCCGCGCACGGTCCGCCGGGACGTGGACCGGCTGCGGGGGCTCGGCCACCCGGTCAACGCCGGTCCCGGCGCGGGCGGTGGCTACCAACTCCCGAGATCAGGATTCTCCGGGACCCCCTGTCGGCCGCTCTTGACCGTGGCGGGGATGCGGGGTCGCCTCCTGGCCCTTCCGGGTCTGGGGCGGTGTGATCGCCGCGAACGCCGGATGGTGCAGGTCGAACGCCGGGGACTCGGAGCGGACCCGGGGCAGCGTCACGAAGTTGTGCCGTGGCGGTGGACATGAGGTCGCCCACTCCAGCGACCGGCCGTAGCCCCAGGGGTCGTCGACGTCGACCTTCACGCCGTACCGGGCGGTCTTCCAGACGTTGTGGAGGAACGGCAGCGTCGACAGACCCAGCAGGAACGAGCCGATCGTCGAGACCGTGTTGAGGGCGGTGAAGCCGTCGGCGGCCAGATAGTCCGCGTACCGGCGCGGCATGCCCTCGGCGCCCAGCCAGTGGTGCACCAGGAACGTGGTGTGGAAGCCCACGAACAGCGTCCAGAACTGGATCTTGCCGAGCCGTTCGTCGAGCATCTTCCCGGTGAACTTCGGCCACCAGAAGAAGAAGCCGGCGAAGGTCGCGAAGACCACCGTGCCGAAGACGACGTAGTGGAAGTGGGCGACCACGAAGTACGAGTCCGTGACGTGGAAGTCCATCGGCGGCGAGGCCAGGATCACCCCGGTCAGCCCGCCGAACAGGAACGACACCAGGAAGCCGGTCGCCCACAGCATCGGTGTCTCGAAGGACAGGGACCCCCTCAGCATCGTCCCGGTCCAGTTGAAGAACTTCACCCCCGTCGGTACGGCGATCAGAAAGCTCAGGAACGAGAAGAACGGCAGCAGCACCGCGCCCGTGGCGAACATGTGGTGCGCCCACACCACCACCGAGAGCCCGGTGATCATCATCGTCGCCGCGACCAGTGTCAGATAGCCGAAGATCGGCTTCCGGCTGAACACCGGGATGATCTCCGTGATGATCCCGAAGAACGGCAGGGCGATGATGTAGACCTCCGGGTGCCCGAAGAACCAGAACAGGTGCTGCCACAGCAGCGCACCGCCGTTGGTCGCGTCGAAGACGTGCGCGCCGAACCGCCGGTCGGCCTCCAGACCGAGCAGCGCCGCCGCCAGCACGGGGAACGCCATCAGGATCAGGATCGACGTGAACAGCGTGTTCCAGGTGAAGATCGGCATCCGGAACATCGTCATCCCGGGGGCGCGCATTCCGATGATCGTGGTCAGGAAGTTCACCGCACCGAGGATCGTGCCGAACCCGGACAGCGCGAGCCCCATGATCCACATGTCGGGTCCGATGCCCGGTGACCGCTCCAGACTGTTGAGCGGCGCATAGGCGAACCAGCCGAAGGCGGCCGGCCCCGACGGCACCAGCAGCGACCCCAGCACGATCAGCCCGCCGAAGAGGAAGAACCAGTACGACAGCATGTTCAGCCGGGGGAAGGCGACATCGGGGGCGCCGATCTGCAGCGGCATGATCTCGTTGGCGAACCCGGCGAAGGTCGGGGTCGCGAAGAGCAGCAGCATGATCGTGCCGTGCAGGGTGAACAGCTGGTTGAACTGGAAGTTGTCCACGATCTGGGTGCCCGGCCGGGCCAGCTCGGCGCGCATCACCAGCGCCATCAGACCGGCGGCGAGGAAGAACAGGAACGAGGTGATCAGATAGAGATGGCCGATCTTCTTGTGGTCCGTGGTGGTCAGCCAGTCGACCACCAGCCGCCCCGGCCGCCCGGTCCGTACGGGTCGTGCCGGCGCCTGTACGGTCTCGGTCCCCATCGCTCGCCCCTTCGCTGCCGCGTCCTGGGCCCGTGACGCACGCCATGATGCTCGCGCCCCGGCCGCCCCGACAGGGGGCGTACGGGGAAAGTGTGCTGGAAATGTGTATTTCTCATGAGCGGCCGACTTCCGGGAGCCGTCCGGGAATCACGACGAAAAGGCCGGAGACGCACCGGACACACGGCTGACGGCATGCTTTCCGACGGGCTATTCGAGATGGTGCCGAACCGGCCGGAAATTGCCTCCGGTAGCGCGCGGAAGGCGTACGAAACCGCTCGTACGTGTGACGGCCGGTTGCGCCGGCGGCTGATTCACGGCACCGGAAACGCGTGTCGTGGTTCTGTGACAGAAGCGTGACTGCGGGAGGACAACGGACCTCCGGCGGCCTAACGTGGCGGTCATGGCACCCATTCCCACGCCGTCCGAAGAACCCAGGGACAACCCCGACGCCTACGTCGGGCTGGACGCGCCGAGCGCCGAGCACCGTGCCCGGGAGCGCGGCTGGTCCACGGTCAGAAAGCTGCCGCCGGGCGCGATCATCACCATGGAGTACCGGTTCGGCCGACTGAACTTCGAGGTCGAGGACGGCCGGGTGAAGCGCGCCTGGAAGGGCTGAGAAGCGTACGG
>NZ_AEJC01000035.1 GCF_000317595.1 Streptomyces ipomoeae 91-03
AGTCTGCGGTAGCAGATGAGGGTGCAGGCGATGGCAGTGAATGCCAGGAAGTGGTCGGCTTTGCGCTCGTAGCGGCGGTGGAGTCGGCGACAGCCGGCGAGCCAGGCCATGGTGCGTTCGATGGTCCAGCGGTGGCGGCCCAGCCGCTTGGAGGACTCGATGCCCTTGCGGGCGATGCGGTGGGTGATGCCGCGCTGGCGTAACCATCGGCGCAGGTGGTCGTAGTCGTAGCCCTTGTCCGCGTGCAGTTTGGCGGGGCGGCGCCGGCGGGGTCCGCGGCGGGAGCGGATCGGCGGGATGCCGCGGACGAGGGGTTCGAGGGCCTGGCTGTCGTGAAGGTTGGCGCCGGAGACGCCGATGGAGAGGGGCAGACCGGTCCGCTCGGTGATCAAGTGGATCTTTGAGCCTTTCTTGCCCCGGTCGACAGGATTCGGACCTGTCAGCTCCCCCCTTTCATCGCGCGCATGTTCACCGAATCGATCGCGCACCGGCTCCAGTCCAGGTCACCGCGCCTGCCCAGCTCATCCAGGACCAGACGGTGGAGCTTGGCCCAGACCCGGGCCTTGGTCCACTCGGTGAACCGCCGGTGGGCTGTCGGCCCTGAAGGTCCGAACGACGGAGGCAACTGCCGCCACGTGCAGCCCGACGTGGCCACGAAGACGATCGCAGCCAGGACCTCCCGGTCTCCGTACCGTCGTCGGCCGCCGCCCTGCGGGCGAGATGGAGCCGGCGGCACCACCCGCTCGAACAGTTCCCACAACTCGTCTGGCACGAGACGCTCAACGATCCCCACGACGCCAGACTATCGAACAATCCAAATGAGACGACATCTAAGACCGTGTCCTACGTGGTGAGGCGGACGTTGGGCAGGGCATGGGGCGGGATACGTGGAGTTGGATTGTTCCGGATGGGCTGTGGGAGATCGCGAAGCCGCTGATCCCGCCGTCGAAGGTGCGGCCACAG
The DNA here is from genome assembly GCF_000317595.1 of Streptomyces ipomoeae 91-03. Taxonomy (GTDB): domain Bacteria; phylum Actinomycetota; class Actinomycetes; order Streptomycetales; family Streptomycetaceae; genus Streptomyces; species Streptomyces ipomoeae. Next base: position 964 of record NZ_AEJC01000035.1, read on the forward strand.
GGCGGCGGTACACAGGACACGCCTGATGAGACGCTGTTCGCGGCGATCATCTACGTGCTGGTCAGCGGTTGTGCCTGGCGGGCTCTGCCGCCCTGCTTCGGCATATCGAAGTCGACCGCTCACCGCCGCTTCCTGATCTGGTCCAGAGCCGGCGTCTGGGGCCGATTGCACGAGGCTGTGCTGCACCGGCTCGACGACGCCGGCCTGGTCGAGGTGACCCGTGTAGTCCTCGACACCGCCCACGTCAGGGCTAAAAAAGGGGGCGAACACACAGGTCCGAGCCCCGTGGACCGGGGCAAGCCGGGTTCCAAGATGCACATCCTGTCGGACGCGAACGGACTGCCCCTGGTCGTCGGCGTCTCGGCCGGCAACACCCACGACAGCGAAGGTCTGAAGCCGATGGTGGCGGGTCACCAAACGAGACACGACCCCCATCGCGGCCGGTACTTCAAGCCTCAGCGCCTCCACGCGGACAAAGCCTACGATCGACCGGACCTGCGGAAATGGTTACACGGCAAGCGCATCGGAGTCCGGATCGCCCGCAAAGGCATCGAGTCCAGCGAACGGCTGGGCCGCCGCATGTGGGTGATCGAAAGAACGATGTCGTGG
>NZ_AEJC01000036.1 GCF_000317595.1 Streptomyces ipomoeae 91-03
GGTGCGGGTGAAGTCGCCGTCGCCGTACAGGAGCCCGGCCGTGAGCACGGCGACGTTCGGGACGGTGTGGATCCAGCCCAGCCCCGAGGTCTCCTCGTCCACCGTCGTGAGCGTCTCCTCCCAGGACAGCCCGGTGTCATGGAGCGAGACGACGCGCCGCACGGTACGGGCGAGGCGACAGCTCGCCGGGATCGCCGTCAGCGCCTCCTCCAGGGCCGCTCGCACGGTGGGCGCGGTGAACGCCGCCGAGACGAGCGCCGCCGCCCACATCGCCCCGATTCTGGAACGGAGTGGCGACGCCTATCTTGCGGTAGGTGCCTTCCGTGATGTCCTGCGTATCAAGAACCGTCTTTGGAATCTCGGTGTAAGGAGCCGCGCTTCTCGTTGGCCCACTCTCCCCAGTAGC
>NZ_AEJC01000037.1 GCF_000317595.1 Streptomyces ipomoeae 91-03
CGAGTTCCCGACAGGCCCTAATCCCGGGCCGGCTCCACGGACAGCGCGTGCCGGAAGACCCCTTTCGGGTCCCAGTGTGCCTTCGCGCGTCGCAGCCGGGGGTAGTTGTCCTTGTAGTAGAGCGTGGACCAGGGGACGCCGGAGGTGTTCCACTTCGGGTCGGCGAGGTCGGTGTCGGGGTAGTTGATGTAGGAGCCGTCACTCACCTCGTCCGGCACGGGTACCCCGCCGGTGTGGGCGTAGACCTCGCGGTACAGACGCCGGATCCAGTCCAGGTGGTGGGCGTCCTCGTCCGGCTCCCGCCACGTCGTCACGTACAGCACCTTCAGTACGGCGTTCCGCTGGGCGGTGGCGGTGGCGTCCGGCGCCACGGCGCGGACCGCGCCTCCGTAGGACATGAACTGCACACCGGCGCCCGGGTTCGCGTACCCCACCCCGCTCAGACCCTCGTAAAGCGCGTCCAACTGCCGGTCGGTGTAACCCTTGAGTAGATACGCGGCCTTGCCCTTCCACCGTGAGCCGGTGTCGGGCAGCCCCGCCTGGAGCACCGACTCCAGCCACGGTCTCGTACGCACCGTGCACGCGGGGTTCAGCCCCACCCCCTCGTCGAGCGCGTCCACGTACGCCCGCAACAGCCGCCGCGCGTCCGGGACCGCGGCATCCATCTGCGTACTCGTCAACAGCACGCCTGAAGCGCGGTGCAGAACGTTGAGGACGCTGTAGAGGGAGGCGTACGGCGAGTCGGGCGCGCTGTTGCGCTCGTGCCACTGGGCGTGGTTGCGCATGAGCCGACGGAACCGCTGCCCGCTCATGTCCTGCCACGGCCAGGTCACCAGGCTGTCCAGCACCGCCGCCGGAGGCCGCGGCAGCAGGCCCGAGGGGCCGGTGCCGGTCGTGTCGACCGACCGCAGCCAGTACCGGGTCACCACCCCGAACGTGCCGCCGCCACCTCCCGTGTGCGCCCACCACAGATCGCCGAGTTCACCGTCGTCCTCCCGGGTCGCCACCACCCGCCGGGCACCGCCCGACGCGTCGACCACGACAACCTCGACCGCGTGGAGGAAGTCGACCACGCACCCGTGCCGACGGGTCAGCGCGCCGTACCCACCGCCGACGATGTGTCCGCCCGCCGCGACGCCGGGGAACGCACCACCGGGTACGGTCACCCCCCACCCCTTGTAGAGCGTGCGGTAGACGTCGCCGAGCAGAGCCCCTGGTTCCACCGCGAAGGCGCCCATGCCGGGGTCGTAGTACACCTGGCTCATTTCGGACATGTCCAGAAGGAGGTCGGTGTCGGGACCGTCCACCAGACCGTCGAGGCAGTGCCCACCGCTGCGGACCGCGAGCCGCAACCCGGCGTCGACGGCCTCCTGCACGGCCTCGAGGGTCTGCTCGGCCGAACCGACGACACGTATCAGCCGCGGGCTGCTGGTGAACCGATGGTTGGCCCCTCTGACCAGGTTCGAGTACCGGGCGTCCTCGGGGGTGATCCACACCGGCTCCAACGCCGGGCGGCGGTGGGCGGCTTCGGTCCTGGGCGGGCGGTGGCCCGCGCCCTCGGTCGTCGGCGGGCAGCCGGGCACGCCCTCGGTCACCGGCGGGTGCCGTCGGTCGGCGTCGGTCATCTCTCACCCTCTTCTCGTTCCTGCGGCCCTCCGGGCCGGTCGACTGTGGCCTGCCCACCTCACCGGAACCGCCTCGAACCCAACTGGTACGCGGCTGGAATCCAGCGAGAGTGCTGCTGCTTCGACCGTGATTCGAGCGACTGGGCATACGGTCCGGCGCCATGACCGACAACAGCGCCATGACCGACAGCAGCGCAGAGTCACCCGAGCCTTCCGACACCCCTGCGGCACCCCCGGAGGACAGGGCCGTCGTCGTCACCGGCGGCGGTACCGGCATCGGCAGGGCCGTCGCCCACCGGTTCGCCGAGGAGGGCGCTCGGGTCCTCGTCGTGGGCCGTACCACCGCCACCCTCCAGGAGACCGCTGCGGACAACCCCCGGATCCGGACGCTCACCGCGGACATCACCGCACCCGATGGTCCGGACACGGTCGTCGAGACGGCCTTGGAGCACTTCGGAAGACTCGACATCCTGGTGAACAACGCGGCCATCGGCATCCGCGGCCCCCTGAACGCCCTCAGCCCCGCCGACATCGACGCCCAGCTCACCACCAACCTGCGCGCCCCGCTGCTACTGACCCGCCGCGCGCTCGCGCCCCTGGAGGCGAGTTCCGGCACGATCGTGAACATAGGCACCGCGGGTTCAGTCGGCACCAAGGCCTGTCCCGATCTGTCGGTCTACGGTGCCACCAAGGCCGCCCTGGACCTCCTGACCAGGACATGGGCGGTGGAGTTTGCACCCCGCGGCATCCGAGCGGTGGCCGTGGCGCCGGGCGTCACCGACACGGGCGTACCCCTCCGCAACGGCTGGACCACCGAACAGTACGCGGCGTTCCTCGCCGATGCCCGCATCCGCATCCCCTCCGCCCGCATCGGCACCCCCGACGAAATCGCCTGGTGGGTAACCCGCCTCACCGACCCCCTCGCCGGCTACGCCAACGGCACCGTGCTCGTCGTGGACGGAGCTCTGTCCCTGCGGTGACGTCCGGAGGAGGCGACGTCGGATGCAAGCGGAACGCCTCCGCCTCCGCCTCGGGCTGCCGTTGCGCCCCACCCCGGACAGGGCGACCTGGTACGCCGGGGGCGACGACGGGCTCATCACCTGCGAAATACCAGTGCGGGAAACGCTCGTCGTCGAGCATCTGGACGTCGGGCCTGACGCAGAGGCTGGCCACACCGCCGACGTACAGAAGGTAGCCGGCACCCGCTTCCCCCGAATGCCTTGATGACGCGGCGGGTTCCTTCCGCCTGGCGGTAGAAGACGGTCGGGTCCGGCGTGTGGCCCGCGGCGAACGCGGACATGAGGTTCCCCTCCTGCTGTGGAGACCGTGACCGGAGGGATGGTTGGGGGTCATGGCATCCGGGAAGCGCGTCTACGACGCCGAGTTCCGCGAGGGAGCGGTACGGATCGTGACGGAGACCGGAAAGCCGGTTCCGGAGGTGGCCGAGGATCTGGGCATCCATCCCGGGACGCTGCACAGCTGGGTGGCGCGGGCGCGGCGCAACGGGTCGCCGTCGTCGGACCGGCCGGTGGCCGAGCCGTCTGGTGGCCGGCTGCGGGAGAGCGAGCGCGCCGAGCTGGAACGGCTGCGGGCCGAGGCCAGTCAGAAGGACAAGCGCATCCGCGAGCTGGAGATGGAGCGCGATGTGTGCAAGCGATTCGTGGCCTTGTGGGTGAAGCAGCTGAGGCGGACCCGGCCGTCGCGGTCGGGGTGATCGGCAGCTGCAAGGCCGGGCAGAAGATTCCGTACCGCACCGCCTGCCGGGTGCTGGGGGTGTCCGAGTCGTGGTTCTACAGGTGGTGGGATCGTCCGCCGACCGCGCGTGAGGTGCGCCGGCAGCAGCCGGCCGAGGAGATCGAGGAGGTCTTCCATGCCTCGGGCGGCACCTACGGCTCACCGAAGGTGTTCATCGAGCCGGCGCGCGGAGGCCGGCGAGTATCGGTGGACACGGTCGCGAAGGTCATGGCCGAACTCGGGCTGGCCGGACGGACGGTGCGCCGCCGCCGGCCGCTGACGAGGCCGGGCAGGCGGCCGGCCGCCCCGGACTTCGTGCGCCGGGACTTCACCGCCGCAGAGCCCGGTCTCGTCTGGGCGGGCGATCTCACCGGGATCGAAACCGGCGAGGGCAAGCTGTACTTGGCGACGGTCATCGATCTCTTCTCCCGCCGCCTGCCCGGCTACGCGATGGCCGAGCGGCACGACGCCGACCTGGTCGTCGCGTCCCTGAACATGGCCGCGGCCACCCGCGGCGGCGACGTGCGCGGCGTGATCATGCACACGGACAGGGGCAGCGAGGGCGGATTCAATCGGTCGTTGCAACACCTCGTCCCCGGAGGTGTTGATGGGCAGGCCGGCAGGGTGGATGGCGGCGTTGACCGGGCGGTCGCCGATGAAGTCCCCGGGTGCGCCGGCGCTTCGACGGGAGATCGAACGTCAGTTCTGGCGAGAGATCGCGAACGGGCTGCTCGCCGAGGAGGCGGCAGCTGCAGTCGGCGTATCCCAGGCAGCGGGTTGCAGATGGTTCCGGCACGGTGGCGGCATGCCGACCTTCATGCTCGCCCCGCTCACGGGCCGCTATCTGTCGTTTGCGGAACGCGAAGAGATCGCCCTGATGCAGGTCCAGGGCGCCGGGGTTCGGGAGATCGCCCGTCGGCTCGGTCGCGACCCGGCGACCATCTCGCGGGAGTTGCGACGCAACGCGGCCACTCGGGGCGGGAAGCTCGAGTATCGGGCGTCGGTCGCGCAGTGGAAGGCCGGTCTTGTGGCTCAGCGTCCCAAGACAGCGAAGCTGGCCGCGAACGACCGGCTGCGGGACTACGTCCAGGAAAGGCTCTCGGGCCAGGTCAGCCGCCCGGACGGGACGGCGCTGGGGCCGGAGGGCACGGGGTGGAAGGGAAGGAACAAGCCGCACCGCGGCGACCGCCAGTGGGTCATGGCGTGGAGCCCGGAGCAGATTGCGAACCGGCTGAAGGTCGACTTCCTGGATGATGAGTCCATGCGGATCAGCCGCGAGGCTATCTACCAGGCCCTGTTCATCGAAGGCCGGGGAGCGCTCAAGCGCGAGCTCGTCGCCTGCCTGCGCACCGGCAGGGCCTTGCGGGTGCCCCGGGCCCGATCCAAACGGAAGTCATGGGCCCACGTCACGCCCGAGGTACTGATCAGCGAGCGGCCAGCCGAGGCCGACGACCGAGCCGTACCGGGACATTGGGAGGGCGACCGTGCGACACGAAGCCGCACGAATTTGAGTGGACTGACCGATTGGAGAGGCAGTTGATGAAGCTGTAGGTGCGGTCACGGGTCCGTGTCCGTATGGCCCGTCCCCGCCTCTGACGTGCGATGCCGGTAACGGCGTGGTGCGAAGCTCAGGAGAAAGCCCAAGGGCTCCCGTTCCATCCGGGAGTGACAGGCAAGGGGAAGACCGGACGGGTGAACGCAAGTGAACTCCCGATGATGCCTCGTGATCCCAAGCCCCGCCGATGGAAGGTTGCAGTGGGGTGCAAGGCTGGCCGCTGAGAAGCGGCAGGGGCTGGCCGGCAGAGGTCACTCCGGCCAGGTGGACACCGCCGCCTCGGGAAAAAGGGAGTCCCCCTCGATTGTATCTCATTCGTGTGGAACGTGGAAACCCCGCTGGGGTCCGGGCCTTCGTGGCCCGGTCGGCCGACCGCGAGGAAGGCTCAACTCCCCAGCGGGAACAGGATGGCCCAAGAAGCCAATGCCGGAAGCCGAAAGGAAAAGGGAACCCGGGGCAGCATGACTGGCTTCTCCGCCGGTCGTCCCCGCATAACCGTCCGGATACGGGTGCACTGCCCGGACCCGAAAGGGTGCTGACGTGGGCCAGGTGAGCCTGTGCGGACTCACTGGACAAGGACGACGGAACTGAGGGACAAGTTGGACACCATGACGGACACGGACGGACCGGCCTCGGCCGCTCCGTCCGCTGCCGCGACGGTGAACGGACCCGAGGACGAAGACCTGGACTGGGCGTCGGTCGACTGGCGCCGGGTCGAGGAAGACGTACGGCGTCTGCGGCAGAGAATCTTCACGGCATCGCAGGCAGGGGACCTGAAGAAGGTCCGCAACTTGCAGAAGTTGATGCTCCGGCCCCGGTCCAACACGCTCCTGAGCGTGCGGCGGGTCACGGAGATCAACGCGGGACGCGCGACGGCGGGAGTCGACGGGAAGGTGGTGCTGATGTCCCAGTC
>NZ_AEJC01000038.1 GCF_000317595.1 Streptomyces ipomoeae 91-03
CCGCCGCGGCACCCCCACCAAGTCCCCGCCCTTGTCGAAGGGACGACGATGTTCCACGCGAGACGCGCCCTCAGGGCCCTGCTGATACCCCTGTTCGCAGGCCTGGCGCTCACCTCCCTGCCCGCCACCTCGGCACACGCCGCCTCCACGCTCACCAACGGGGGCTTCGAGTCCGACGGCACCGGGACCGCGACGCCGGCCGGCTGGTCGACGTACTCGGCGGCCGGGCAGAACTCCGCCTCCTTCACGGAGTCCGGTGGCCACGGCGGCAGTTACCGCCTCAGCCACTGGTCGTCCTCCGCCTACAAGGTGGAGACCTACCAGTACCTGTCCGGCCTGACCAACGGGAACTACAAGCTCACCGCGTGGGTGCGCTCCGGCGGCGGCCAGAACTCCGCGTACATCGCGCTGAAGAACTGCGGCAGCGCCGAGCAGCGCACCGACATCCCGGTCTCCGCCAGCGGCTGGATCCGGATCGTCACCTCCGTCGCGGTGACGAACAACCAGTGCACCATCAGCATCAACTCCGACGCCAACGCCGGCAACTGGATCAACGTCGACGACCTGACCTTCACCTCGGGCTCGACGGGCCTGTCCATCAAGGGCTCCGACGTGTCGTCGCTCATCAAGAGCGAGGCCAAGGGCGGCGTCTACAAGAACAGCTCCGGCACCACCGGCGACGCGCTCGCCATCCTGAAGAGCGCCGGGCAGAACTACGCGCGTGTCAAGGTCTGGGTGAACCCCGCCGACGGCTACAACAACAAGACGCGGGTGCTCGCCGCCGCCAAGCGCATCAAGGCGCAGGGCATGAAGCTGCTGGTCGACTTCCACTACTCGGACACCTGGGCCGACCCGGGCGCCCAGACCGTGCCGTCCCCGTGGACCGGCCACAGCTACAGCCAGCTCAGGACCGACGTCTACAACCACACCTACGACGTGCTCAACGCCCTCAAGGCCCAGGGCACCACCGCCGACATGGTCCAGGTCGGCAACGAGATCAACGGCGGCATGCTGTGGTCCGCCGGTTCCACCTCCAACTGGTCGCAGCTCGCCGGACTGCTCAACTCCGGCTACGACGCGGTCAAGGCGGTCAACTCCTCCACCCAGGTGGCGCTGCACCTCGCCAAGGGCGGTGACCTGTCCGGCACCCGCTGGTGGTTCGACAACGCGGTCTCCAACGGGGTGAAGTTCGACGTCATCGGCCTGTCGTACTACGGCTACTGGCACGGCACCCTCGCCGACTTCCAGACGACCCTCGACGACGCGGCCTCCCGCTACAGCAAGCCGGTCTTCGTCGCCGAGACGGCCTACCCCTTCCGCCTCGACAGCGACGACTCGTTCGAGAACATCATCGACCTGGACAGCGAGCTGGTCTCCGGCTACCCGGCCACGACCGCCGGCCAGACGCGGTGGATGAAGGACGTGGCGAGCATCGTGGAGGCCGTCCCGAACGGCCGTGGCCTCGGTGTCTTCTACTGGGAGTCCACCTGGACCGCCGTCGCGGGCAACGGCTGGGACCCGACCGACGCCTCCTCCGGCAACGGCTGGGAGAACCAGGCGCTGTTCGGCTACGACGACAGGGCGCTCCCGGCGATGGCGTGGTTCAGCCACCGCTAGTCCGTGCGTGGTCGGACACCCCGGTGTTCGACGAAGT
>NZ_AEJC01000039.1 GCF_000317595.1 Streptomyces ipomoeae 91-03
CACGGGCCGTAAGGTGAGACACATGAACGATCGCATGGTGTGGATCGACTGCGAGATGACCGGCCTCTCGCTGTCCGACGACGCGCTCATCGAGGTGGCCGCCCTCGTCACCGACTCCGAGCTGAACGTACTCGGCGAGGGGGTCGACATCGTCATCCGCCCGCCGGACTCGGCGCTGGAGACCATGCCGGAGGTGGTGCGCCAGATGCACACCGCGTCCGGCCTGCTGGACGCCCTCCCCGGCGGCACGACGCTCGCCGACGCGGAGGAGCAGGTCCTGGCGTACGTACGCGAGCATGTGAAGGAACCGGGCAAGGCCCCCCTGTGCGGCAACTCGGTGGGCACGGACCGGGGCTTCCTGGTCCGGGACATGCCGACCCTGGAGGACTACCTCCACTACCGCATCGTGGACGTCTCGTCGGTCAAGGAGCTGGCCCGCCGCTGGTATCCGAGGGCGTACTTCAACAGCCCCGAGAAGAACGGCAACCACCGGGCGCTGGCCGACATCCGCGAATCCATCGCCGAGCTCCGCTACTACCGCGAGGCGATCTTCGTCCCGCAGCCCGGCCCCGACTCGGAGACGGCCCGTACGATCGCGGCGAAGCACGTCCTACCTGCGCGATGACCCGCCGGTAAAGGCTGGCGCGAGCACCCCTTCGGACCCTGTACACTTTTTCTCGGCCGGTCGGTGAAACCTTCGGATGAACCGCCGGTCATGGTGGGTGTAGCTCAGCTGGTAGAGCACCTGGTTGTGGTCCAGGATGTCGCGGGTTCGAGTCCCGTCACTCACCCTTAATGATCAAGGGCTGACCTGTGAAAACAGGTCAGCCCTTCGTCGTGGGCCACATGTTGGGAACATCGCGGGAACCGATCAAGAAATTCGTGGGATCCGGATGCGCTGGTGCGCCGTCGGAGTACTGCTCCGCCTCCGGGTGATGAAGATCCCTCGAGTCCGGTCGCGGCCGGGCTCGACCCAACCCGTCGTCGGTACGTGTGAACTGTTGCGGCCCTCGTCCTCCTTCGGGAGGGCGAGGGCCTTTGCATGGGGTTGCCGCTCGCGTCGTCAGCTGGCTTTCTTCTCTTCCCAGAGTTCGCGGACGCTGGTGGTGAGGGTGCCCTCGTGCTGCTCGTAGTGAGAGAGGGCGAGGCCGAGGCCGAAGAAGGTGGGCGCCCATTCGCCGATGAAGATCCCCCACCGGTCGGCGCGGGCGAGGCCGGTGCCGGGCTCGGCTTTGAGGCTGGTGTACCAGGTGACGAAGGATGCGCCGATGCTGCCGATGGCAGCCATGTAGGCGTGTTCGCTGCGTATGCCGAAGTCGTGGAGTCTCTTGATGACCATGGCGTGCTCCGTTCTTTGGGCGTACTCGACTCGGGGTACCCATGCCGCCGCGATCTATCACAAAGCGCGCATTCTGGTGATATGGGTCGTAGGCCGGTGTAGGTTCTCGGGCTCCGTTGCCATGAGGCGGCGTCGTGACCTGCTTCTCGGCCTGGCGCCCAGGGATCCACCGGCAACCGGGGGCGTGTGGCCCAGGTCCGGCGAACGCCGTGAGCGCCACCGGATCATGAGGAAAAGGACAAAGGATGGCAAAGGGCGACGCAAAGAAAGATCGGGCAGGCGGGGCCGTTGTCGGTCTCCGCCTACCCGATCACAGCCAGCCAGCCAGCACGCGCCGCGAATCTCGGGGTTGAGGCCGGGCACGGCCATCGCCTACGGGGAGGATCCTGCCCGCGCTCGCCCTGTGCCGGCCCGCCTCCGCCCTGGGCCGGCTGCCGCGCAGGAGAGCAGGAGATCGGCGGCCTCGGTGCAAGGCGATCGAGGCGGGTGCCGCTGGAGTCGCGCGCTCTCGGGTGACGGTCTGCTTCCTGCCACGGTCGTGACCGCGGCCTCGGTTATGCGCGGGCGGAATGGGCGGATGGCGGTTCCTCCGTCGATCGACAGGATGCTCGATGCTCGCTGGGCCTGCCCCTCGCTGGGACTGTTCTCCGCGCGGCTCACCGAGTCACCGGGGCCCCTTGCTGCCCGCATAGGGCGGGCAGCCGCAGGCCAAGCGCCAGCACCGGGCGGACGGCCATAGGCCGTCGTCCACGCCCTGGGGCCGGCAGCTTGGGGGTTTCTGTCAGTACCCCTCACAGCCGGGACTCCCAGGTCCGGGCCGTTTCGCGTTGCATGGTCAGTGGGGTCGGCAGAAGCGGACGCGGCACCTCGACGCGGCACCTCGATGACGGCGCCCCCGCACAACATCCCCCTGCTTCGGCGTCCGGACATTGCTCGACCGACGCCGGCCACCCCTGTTCACCCTTTCTCAGAATCCCAAGGAGAATCCCAAGGACATGACGATCAACATCTCCCTCGACAACCAGGCCGCATTCGTCACCGGCGCCGGCTCCGGCCTCGGCCTGGCCGCCGCACAGGCATTCGCCGAGGCGGGCGCCGCCGTCGCGCTCGCCGACCGCGACCTGGACGCTGTCCAGGCGGCGGCCGAGCAGTTGACGGCGGCCGGACACCGGGCGATCGCCCTCCGCTGCGACGTGGCCGACGAATCCGACGTCGCCCGGGCCGTCGACCAGACGGTGAGCGCGTTCGGCCGTTTGGACGCGGCCTACAACAACGCCGGCATCCAGGCCCCGGTCAGCGAGACCGCGGACGCTGACGGCGACGACTTCGACCGCGTCATCGCGGTCAACCTCCGCCACGGCCAAGGTGCCACCGTCGCCGTCGTCCCCCACCGCGATCCGGTGCGTCTGCGGGACGATCACCGGGTGCCGTACGGCCCGGTGAAAGGCCCAGCCCCGCTCCAGCGATTCCCGGGCCGGGCCGGTGACCGCCGTCTTCACGAACCACCGCTCGCCCGTGTCCGGCAGCCGCACGCCGTACGACTCACACCCCGAGTCCTGTTTCCCGAACACCCGGAACACCTCACCGGCCCCGTCGAGGTACGCCGCCACCGGGCCCTCGATGCGGTCCACACCCAACAGCGGGTGGCCACACCGGTCTTCCTTGCTCCCGAGACCCTTCACCGAACACCCCGTTCCGCAGCCCGAGAGAGGAGTATGAGGCACACGCACCGTGGGGGTCGGGCCCGCGTCGCGGGACATCGCCCGCGGCTCCTGGGGGTTGGAGTACGGCGGCCCGCTCCTGATCGGCATCGGCAACCAGTACCTCTTCGGCGCACGGAACGCCTGAACCCGTACGGCGAAGGAGATGGCCACGTCCGGACCCACACCGCCCTCGACCACAACGGCGAGCGGGTCTACGGCGACCGCGGCACCGGACCGGGCAAGGAGGTCGCCGTCATCGGCGCCTCGGCGATCTGAGCCCCGTCTCAGGACGAAGCCCGCGTCACCAGCTCCGTGGGCAGTACCACCTGGCGGCGGTCCAGTCCCCGGGAGACCGCCGGGCGGTGGTCGGCGATCTCGTCGAGGAGGAGGTCGATCATGGCTCGGCCCATCTCCTCGATGGGCTGGCGGACACTCGTCAGCGGGGGATCCATGTGGCGGGCGATCGCCGAGTCGTCGTAGCCGACCAGCGCCACGTCGTCGGGTATGCGGCGGCCGGCCTCGCGGAGGACCTGGCGGGCGCCCGCCGCCATCACGTCGGACTCGGCGAACACCGCGTCCAGATCGGGGCACCGCGCCAACAGCTCGCTCATCGCCCTCCGGCCGCCCTCCTCCGTGAAGTCACCGGGGACGATCAGGTCCTCGTCGACCTCACGGCCGGCGTCCTCCAGGGCCTCGCGGTAGCCGTCGATGCGGCGCTGGGCACCGTAGACGTCCAGGCGGCCGGTGATCGTGGCTATGCGGGCACGACCTCGCTCGATCAGGTGTTCCACCGCTGAACGGCCACCGCCGTAGTTGTCGGAGTCCACCGACGGCAGCGTCTCGTACTCCGAGCGCGGGCCGCTGATCACCGCCGGGATTTCCAGCTGTGAAAGCAAATCGGGGAGCGGGTCGTCCGCGTGGACCGAGACCAGAAGGACGCCGTCCACCCGGTGTGCCGCCAGGTACTGGGCCAGCCTCCGGCGCTCCCTGTCGTTGCCCGCGAAGATCAGCAGCAGCTGCATCTCCGTGTCGGACAGCTGCGCGCCCACACCCTTGAGGATGTCGGAGAAGTACGGCTCCGCGAAGAAGCGGGTCTCCGGCTCGGGCACGACCATCGCGATCGCATCGGTACGGTTCGCCGCGAGGGCGCGGGCCGCCGTGTTCGGGACGTAACCGAGCTCCGCGACCGCCGCCTCGACCGCCGCGCGGGTCGCCTCACTGACCCTCGGCGAGCCGTTGATCACCCGGGACACCGTGCCCCGGCCGACCCCGGCCCGTGCGGCGACCTCTTCCAGCGTCGGCCGCCCGCCGCTCCGGCCCCGTGCCCCGTGGCCTGCCACCATGGTCGCCTCCCGTTCACACCCCGCTGGCGTGGAATCTAACAGTCCTGATCGTCGTACGACGTCCGGCAGGGCATCGACCGGAGCCGGAGGGCTTCGCGCACCGCCCGGCCCAGGACGGCTTCCGGGCGCTGCCCGGAAGGGCTTCCGGCACTGCCCGGAAGGGCTTCCCGCACCGCCCAGGAGGCCTTCGTACGGGCATCCGGCGCCACCATTCGGCCGCCGCCGCGATCACCTCCTGAAGCCCCGAGGTCCTCGAAGCCCCGCCCGCCACTCGCGCGCAGCTCACGCGCACCTCACCGCACTTCAGCCGCGCCTCGCCCGCCCGTATCCCTGCGACGGCCCAGCCCCATCCGGTCCCATCGGGACGTGTCCCGCCTTCGCCGCCCGGGTTAGTTAACAGCCCGATAACCGAAGACATATCTCTGCGCTCGCTCCCTTGACACCCCCGCACGAACCGACGACTCTTCAACACATCACTTGTGGGAGCGCTCCCACAGTACCTGGCACTTACACATCCCGCACGTTCCCCGCCCGAGCCGCAGCAGCACGAACGGGCCCAACAACGCAGTTGGCCGGGGGGTCGGCACGTCAGGGCATCAGGAGGACGCAATGCGAGCACGTACCCTCCCCCACTCTCGGCTGCGGTCGGGCGGGGGCACCCGTATCGCCCGCAGAACGCGAAAGACGGTGGTCATCGCGACCGTCGCCGCGTTGGGCGCCGGGCTGCTGGCCGGCTGTGCTGACGACGGCAAGGACGAGGAGGGCTCGTCGTCGAACGAGGGCGGCGGCAAGACCAAGATCACCCTGGGGCTCTTCGGCAGCTTCGGCTTCGAGGAGGCCGGGCTCTACGACGAGTACGAGAAGCTGAACCCGAACATCGACATCCAGCAGACGGTGATCGAGCGGAACGAGAACTACTACCCGCCGCTCGTCAACCACCTCACCACCAACAGCGGTCTGCAGGACATCCAGGGCATCGAGGTCGGCAACATCGCCGAAGTGGTGCAGAAGTACAGCGACAAGTTCGTCGACCTGTCCAAGTACGGCAAGGAGAGCGACTACCTGCCCTGGAAGTGGGAGCAGGGAACCGCGGAGAACGGTCAGACGATCGGGCTCGGCACCGACGTCGGGCCGATGGCCATCTGCTACCGCAAGGACCTGTTCGAGGCGGCCGGTCTGCCCACCGACCGCGAGGAGGTCGGCAAGCTGTGGACGGGCGACTGGGCGAAGCTCGTCGACATCGGCAAGGACTACAAGGCGAAGGGCCCCAAGGGCACCACCTTCATGGACTCCCCCGGCGGCCTGTTCAACGCCATCATCGGCAGTGAGAAGGAGCGCTACTACGACGCCTCCAGCAAGGTCATCTACAAGACGAACCCGGCCGTCAAGAAGGCGTTCGACCTGACCGCCGAGGCCGCCGAGGCCGGTCTGATCGGCAACCAGACGCAGTTCCAGCCGGCCTGGGACACCACGATCGCCAACAGCAAGTTCGCCGCGATGGCCTGTCCGCCGTGGATGCTCGGCTACATCGAGGGCAAGTCGAAGCCGGAGAACGCCGGCAAGTGGGACGTGGCCGCGCCGCCGAAGGCCGCCAACTGGGGCGGCTCCTTCCTCAGCGTGCCGAAGTCGGGCAAGAACACCGAGGAGGCCGCGAAGCTGGCCGCCTGGCTGACCGCGCCCGAGCAGCAGGCCAAGCTCTTCTCCAAGCGCGGCAGCTTCCCGACCGCGCAGGCCGCGTACGATCTGCCGCTGGTGAAGGACGCGAAGAACAAGATGACCGGTGACGCCCCGATCGGCCAGATCTACGCGCCGCTGGCCAAGGAGCTCCCGGTGCAGGTGGTCGGCCCGAAGGACCAGATCATCCAGCAGGGCCTGACCGACAACGGCGTCATCCTGGTGACCCAGGGCAAGTCGCCCAAGGAGGCCTGGGAGAACGCGGTCAAGACCATCGACAACAACCTGGAGCAGTGACCGGTCATGGCCACCCGGCACGACACCGCCGCCGCGCCCCCCGCCAAGGAGGGGGGCGCGGCCCCGGCCCGTCCGCCCGTCGAATCACCTGAGACGCTCCGGAAGCGGGCCCGGCTGTCCCGCCGCTGGCAGCGGGACGTGCGCTGGAGCCCGTACGCCTTCGTCTCGCCGTTCTTCATGCTCTTCGTCGCGTTCGGCCTGTTCCCGCTGATCTACACGGCGTGGGCCTCGCTGCACACGGTGGAGCTGACCGCGCCCACCGACATGGAGTGGGCGGGGCTGCGCAACTACACCCGGATCTTCGACGACGAGTTCTACTGGAACGCGGCGAGGAACACCTTCACCATCGGGATCATCTCGACCGTCCCGCAGTTGATGATGGCGCTGGGCATCGCGCACCTCCTCAACTACAAGCTGCGCGCCTCGAACTTCTTCCGGGTCGTGATGCTCGCGCCGTACGCCACGTCGATCGCCGCGGCGACCCTCGTCTTCGTGCTGCTCTTCGGCCGCGACTACGGCATGATCAACTGGTTCCTGGGCCTGTTCGGCGTCGACAACATCGACTGGCAGAACGACAAGTGGTACGCGCAGATCGCCGTCTCGTCCATCGTCATCTGGCGCTGGACCGGCTACAACGCGCTGATCTACCTGGCCGCGATGCAGGCGATCCCGCAGGACCTGTACGAGTCGGCGGCCCTCGACGGCGCCAGCCGCTGGAGGCAGTTCCTCCATGTGACGCTGCCGTCGCTGCGCCCGACGATCCTGTTCACCGTCGTCGTGTCGACCATCGGCGCCTCGCAACTCTTCGCCGAGCCGCTGATGTTCGACGCCAACAAGGGTGCCTCCGGCGGCCCGCAGCACCAGTTCCAGACGCTCGGCCTGTACATGTACGAGCAGGGCTGGGTGAACCAGCACCTGGGACGTGCCTCCGCCATCGCCTGGACGATGTTCCTGATCCTCATCGTGGTCGGGATCATCAACTACGTCATCTCGCGCCGGCTGCGCGCCAGTAGTTAGGAGACCGGCCGTGACGACGACAATCACCAAACCCCCGGCCGACGCGGTGCCCGAGCCGCCGAAGAACGGCAAGCGCAGGCGTGGTCCGAAGGCGGCGCGCGCGGGCGGGCAGCATCACGCGGGCCGCATCGCCTACGCCATCCTCATCGTCTTCACCCTCGTGTCGATCTTCCCGCTGTTCTGGACGGCGATCGCCGCCTCCCGCGACAACGCGCGGCTGGCGGAGACCCCGCCGCCGTTCTGGTTCGGCGCGAACCTCTTCGACAAGATCGAAGTGGCCTGGAGTGACGCCAATCTGGGCGAGGCGTTCCTCAACACGACGATCGTGGCGGGCGTTTCGTCGCTGACCATCGTCTTCCTGTCGACGATCGCCGGGTTCGCCTTCGCCAAGCTGCGGTTCAAGGGCCGTAACGCCCTGATGCTGATCGTGATCGGCACGATGATGGTGCCGCCGCAGCTCCAGGTGATCCCGCTCTACATGATGGTCGCCAAGCTCGACTGGACCGACCAGCTCCAGGCGGTGATCCTGCCCTCGCTGGTCAGCGCGTTCGGTGTGTTCTTCATGCGGCAGTACCTGATCCAGGCGCTGCCCGACGAGATCATCGAGGCGGCTCGGGTGGACGGCGCGAGCAGCTGGCGGGTCGTCTGGCACGTGGTGTTCCCGGCGGCCCGGCCCGCCATGGCGGTCCTCGGCATGCTGATGTTCGTCCAGACCTGGAACGACTTCCTCTGGCCGTTCCTGGTCCTGACCCAGCTGGGCAACCCGACCGTCCAGGTCGCGGTCGCCGGCCTGGGCCGCGGCTACACCCCCGACCAGGCCCTGATCATGGCGGGCGCGCTCCTGAGCACGCTCCCCCTCCTCCTGGTCTTCGCGATCTTCGGCAAGCAGATCGTGGGGGGCATCATGCAGGGTGCGGTCAAGGGCTGACGCCCGCATTCGTTCATAGTCGGATTCCCTGGGGGCCGGGTCACCGCCGCCTCGGCCCCTTTCTCTCCGCTCCTCTTCTCTCTCCTCTCTCCTTTCTGTTCTCCTCTGTTCTCCTCTGTTCTCCTCTGTTCCCTCTGTTCCCGCTCTTCGTTTCCCCCCACTCACCTCTGTCGGTCTATACGACCACCAATGGGAGCGCTTCCATGCCTGAGCCCACAACGCCGGTGACCTTTCCTCCCGCCTTCCTCTGGGGCGCGGCTACCTCCGCGTACCAGATCGAGGGCGCGGTGCGGGAGGACGGCCGTACGCCCTCCATCTGGGACACCTTCAGCCATACGCCGGGCAAGACCGCCGGTGGCGAGAACGGTGACATCGCTGTCGACCACTACCACCGCTACCGCGACGACGTGGCGCTCATGGCGGAGCTGGGCCTCAACTCGTACCGCTTCTCGATCTCGTGGTCCCGGGTGCAGCCGACCGGGCGGGGCCCGGCGATCCAGCGGGGCCTGGACTTCTACCGCCGTCTGGTGGACGAGCTCCTGTCCAAGGGCATCAAGCCGGCCGTCACCCTCTACCACTGGGACCTGCCGCAGGAGTTGGAGGACGCGGGCGGCTGGCCCGAGCGCGACATCGTCCACCGCTTCGCCGACTACGCCCGGATCGTGGGCGAGGCGCTGGGCGACCGAGTCGAGCAGTGGATCACGCTGAACGAGCCGTGGTGCACGGCGTTCCTGGGCTACGGCTCCGGGGTGCACGCGCCGGGCCGCACGGACCCGGTGGCGGCGCTGCGCGCGGCCCACCACCTGAACCTGGCACACGGCCTGGGCGTCTCGGCGCTGCGCTCGGCGATGCCGTCGCGCAACACGGTGGCGGTGAGCCTGAACTCCTCGGTGGTACGCGCCCTTTCGGACTCGCCCGAGGACCAGGCGGCGGCGAAGAAGATCGACGACCTGGCGAACGGCGTCTTCCACGGCCCGATGCTGCATGGCGCGTACCCGGAATCGCTCTTCGCGGCGACGTCGTCGCTGACGGACTGGTCGTTCGTCCAGGACGGTGACGTGGCGACGGCCAACCAGCCGCTCGACGCGCTGGGCCTGAACTACTACACGCCCACGCTGGTGGGCGCGGCGCCGGAAACCGTGGCCGGCCCGCGCGCCGACGGCCACGGGGCGAGCGACCACTCGCCGTGGCCGGGAGCGGACGACGTCCTGTTCCACCAGACACCGGGCGACCGCACCGAGATGGGCTGGACCATCGACCCGACGGGCCTGCACGAGCTGATCATGCGGTACACCCGGGAGGCCCCGGGCCTGCCGCTGTACATCACGGAGAACGGCGCCGCGTACGACGACAAGATGGACGCCGACGGCCGTGTCCACGACCCGGAGCGGATCGCGTACCTGCACGGCCATCTGCGCGCGGTCCGGCGCGCGATCGCCGAGGGCGCGGATGTCCGCGGGTACTACCTGTGGTCCCTGATGGACAACTTCGAGTGGGCGTACGGCTACGGGAAGCGCTTCGGGGCGGTGTACGTGGACTACGCCACGTTGGCCCGTACGCCGAAGTCGAGTGCGTACTGGTACGCGCAGGCGGCGAAGACGGGGGCCCTGCCGCCGCTGGTGACGACCTCGGCGTAGGCACCGGGGCGGCGTAAGCCGGGGGCAGGGGGAGCCCTCCGGGGGGGAAGGGGGGCCGG
>NZ_AEJC01000040.1 GCF_000317595.1 Streptomyces ipomoeae 91-03
GAGGCCGGGGCGCCCGAGGGGCCCGGGGCGGCCGACGGGTTCGGGGCGGCCGACGCGGCCGGTGACGCCGATATTGCTGGTGGGACGGGGAGCGCTGCTGAGTGGACCGAGGGTACAGGGGCGGTCATGTCCTGTTCCTTTGCGACCGTGACCTCAATTGAGATCTCAAGTTCCGGCAGGCTCGTATCGTCACATGTACCCGCAGGTAAGGGAGAGCGCTTTCGAAATCATCCGGAATGAGTCGCTCCTTACCGCTGGTTCGGCTTGTTGCCCCCTTGCTGCTCGTTCCCCGGACGCCGTATGTGCCCGGCCTGTTGCCCCAGGCCCGGGTTACCCGGGTTCGCAGTCCCCGGTGACGGGTTCGGAACCCCCGGTGTCGTCCTGGTCGTGGTCGGGCGGCTTCGGGCCGCCGCCGCCGACACCCGTGACGTCTGGCCTTGTTGGTCGACGAGTTCGATGATCCGTGAGACGGGAGTGCGCCACGCCATGGGCTTGTCGGGGCTGTGGATGACCCAGTCGGTGTCGCGGAAGTGGGAGGACAGGGTGCGGCCGAGTCGGGTGGCGTCGAACGGGCCGCTGGACTCGAAGACGCCCAGCGACAGCGGTCTGCCCAGCTCCCGTTCCCATCGGCGCGCCCAGTCGGCCAGCACCGGGCATTGCCGTGTTCCGGCGGCCTGTTCCGGCCTGTTCCGGCGTGTCCCGAGGCCAGTCCGTCGGCCTGTCCTCAGGCCTGTCCTCCCACTGTTTTCCGGGCCCGTTCTCCGACGTCCCGGACCTCTTGACACCCACCTGCACGGCAGGCACATTGAGTTGCGCAACCTGAATCAAGTTGCGCAGACAGCAACTGGACCGGCTGGACTGGTTTTCAACCCGGAGGTGCGGCGATGGCGGGACCCCGAGTGGTCATCATCGGAGCGGGCGTCGTTGGCGCGGCTCTCGCGGACGAGATCTCCGCACGAGGCTGGACCGAAGTGACCGTGGTCGACCAAGGCCCGCTCCCGGCCACCGGCGGCTCCAGCTCGCACGCCCCGGGCCTGGTCTTCCAGACCAACTCCTCCAAGACGATGACCGAGCTGGCCCGCTACACCGTCGAGAAGTTCTGCTCCCTCGACGTCGACGGCAAGCCCTGTTTCCTCCAGGTCGGCGGCCTCGAAGTGGCCACCACCCCCGAGCGCCTGACCGAACTGCACCGCCGCCACGGCTGGATCACCGCCTGGGGCATCGAGGCCCGGCTGCTGACCCCCGACGAGTGCGTCGAGCAGCACCCCCTGGTCAACCGCGACAGGGTCCTCGGCGGCCTCCTGGTGCCCACGGACGGACTGGCCAAGGCCGTCCTCGCCGTGGAGGCCCAGATCCGCCGGGCCACCGAACGCGGCGTACGCTTCCTCGCCCGCCACGAAGTCCTCGACGTCCAGCAGGCCGACGGCCGCGTCACCGGCGTCCTGACCGACCAGGGCGAGATCCCCGCCGACATCGTCGTGTGCTGCGCCGGCATCTGGGGCCCGAAAATCGCCCGCATGGTGGGCATGAACCTCCCGCTGACCCCGCTCGCCCACCAACTCGCCTGGACCGGCCCGATCCCGGCCCTCGCCGGCCAGACCGAGGAAGCGGTCCGCCCGATCCTGCGCCACCAGGACGCCGACCTCTACTACCGCGACCGCTTCGACGGCATCGGCATCGGCTACTACGGCCACCGTCCGATGCCCATCTCCGCCGACGACATCCTCTCCGTCGACGAGGCGGACGAGATGCCCTCGGTCCTGAAGTTCACCGAGGACGACTTCGCCGACGCCTGGACCGAGACCCAGTCCCTGCTCCCCGCGACGCAGGAGGCCAAGGTCGACGAGGGCATCAACGGCCTGTTCTCCTTCACCACCGACAACTTCCCGCTCCTCGGCGAGTCCCCCGACGTCAAGGGCTTCTGGGTCGCCGAGGCCGTCTGGGTCACCCACTCCGCGGGCGTCGGCCGGGCCATGGCCGAATGGCTGGTCGACGGATACTGCTCGTCCTTCGACCTGCACGAGTGCGACGTCAACCGCTTCGAGCCGCACCAGCTCACCCCGGAGTACGTCCTGGCCCGCGACTGCCAGAACTTCGTCGAGGTCTACGACATCCTGCATCCGCTGCAACCGTCGGGGAAGCCGCGCCCGATCCGCACCAGCCCGTTCCACGCCCGCCAGCAGGAACAGGGCGCCTTCTTCCTGGAGGCGAACGGCTGGGAACGCCCGCAGTGGTACGAGGCCAACGCGGGCCTGGTCGAGGGCCGTACCGTCCCCACCCCGGGCGACTGGGCGGCGCAGTACTGGTCGCCCATCGTCGGCGCGGAGGCGCAGATCACCCGCGAGACCGTCGCGATGTACGACATGACGGCCCTGAAGCGGCTGGAGGTGAGCGGCCCCGGCGCCGCGGCCTTCCTGGAGCGGCTGTGCACGGGCAAGGTGGCCAAGTCCGTCGGCTCCGTGACGTACACGCTGCTGCTGGACCACGACGGCGGCATCCGCAGCGACATCACCGTCGCCCGCCTCGCCCCCGACCGCTTCCAGGTCGGCGCCAACGGCAACCTGGACCTCGACTGGTTCACCCGCCACCTCCCCGCCGACGGCACGGTCCAGGTCCGCGACATCACCCCCGGCACCTGCTGCGTCGGTCTGTGGGGACCCCTCGCCCGCAAGGTGCTCCAACCCCTGACGGACGAGGACTTCTCGGGCGACGGCCTGAAGTACTTCCGCGCCAAGCGCGCCCACATCGGCTCCGTCCCGGTGACGGCGATGCGCCTGTCGTACGTCGGCGAACTCGGCTGGGAGCTGTACACCACCGCCGACCTGGGCCAGAAGCTCTGGGACACCCTGTGGCAGGCCGCCCAACCGCTCGGTGGCATCGTCGCCGGCCGCGGCGCCTTCAACAGCCTCCGCCTGGAGAAGGGCTACCGCTCCTTCGGCACCGACATGACCTACGAGCACGACCCCTACGAGGCCGGCGTCGGCTTCGCCGTCAAGCTCGACAAGGACGACTTCATCGGCAAGGAGGCGCTGGAGCGCCGCAAGGCCGACGTACGGCGCAGGCTCACCTGCCTCACCATCGACGACCCACGGTCGGTGGTGATGGGCAAGGAACCGGTCTACGACGGCGACCGCGCGGTCGGCTACGTCACCAGTGCCGCCTACGGCTACACCATCGGCAAGGGCATCGCGTACGCCTGGCTGCCGACCGAGCTCACCGCACCCGGAACCACCGTGCACATCGGCTACTTCGACCAGCGCGTCGAGGCGGTCGTCGCCGAGGAACCCCTGTTCGACCCGACCATGTCCCGCCTGCGTGGCTAGGGGCCGCCTCCGAGGGAAGGGACACCGCCGGTGACCGCACAGCTGCTCGACGGCAAGGCGACCGCCGCAACCATCCGCCGCGAACTCACGGAACGAGTCGCCAAGCTGACCGCCGACGGCGGACGTACGCCGGGCCTGGGCACGGTCCTCGTCGGCGACGACCCCGGCAGCCACGCCTACGTCGCCGGCAAGCACCGCGACTGCGCGCAGGTCGGCATCACCTCGATCCGTCGGGACCTGCCCGCCGACGCCACCCAGCAGCAGGTCGAGGACGTCATCGACGAGCTCAACGCCGACCCGGCCTGCACCGGCTACATCGTCCAACTCCCCCTCCCGCGCCACCTGGACGCGAACGCCGTACTGGAACGCATGGACCCGGCCAAGGACGCCGACGGTCTGCACCCGGTGAACCTGGGCCGGCTCGCCCTGGGCGTCGACGCCCCACTGCCGTGCACCCCGCGCGGCATCGTCGAACTCCTCCGCCGCCATGACGTACCGATCGCCGGAGCCCGCGTCTGCGTGATCGGCCGGGGCATCACCGTCGGACGCCCCATCGGACTGCTGCTGACCCGCCGCTCGGAGAACGCCACCGTCACCCTGTGCCACACCGGCACCAAGGGCCTGGCCTGGCATGTCCGCGAGGCGGACATCGTCATCGCCGCCGCCGGCTCGCCCGCACTGATCACCCCCGACATGCTGCGCCCCGGCGCGGCGGTCCTGGACGTCGGCATCACCCGCACCGACCAGGGACTCGTCGGCGACGTGCACCCGGACGCCGCCCAGGTCGCCGGATGGCTCGCGCCCATGCCCGGCGGCGTGGGGCCCATGACACGCGCCATGCTCCTCGCCAACGTCGTCGAGGCAGCGGAGAGGAACGCGAACGCCGTATGAACGCCCGACTCCCCGAGCACCCGCACCTCTCAGCAGACGGAGACGTCCGATGAGCCCCCGCACCCCCGGAGCCGAACTCCCCGAGCACCCCGACTGGCTGTGGCGCACACCCGAGCCGAAGCGCTCGTACGACGTCATCGTCGTGGGCGGCGGCGGTCACGGCCTCGCCACCGCCCACTACCTGGCGAAGAACCACGGCATCACGAACGTGGCCGTGCTGGAGAAGGGGTGGCTGGCGGGCGGCAACATGGCCCGCAACACCACCATCATCCGCTCCAACTACCTCTGGGACGAGAGCGCGGGCATCTATGAGCACGCGCTCAAGCTGTGGGAGGGCCTGGAGGAGGAGCTGGACTACCCGATCCTGTTCTCCCAGCGTGGCGTGCTGAACCTGGCACACAGCCTCCAGGACGTCCGCGACAGCGTGCGCCGCGTCGAGGCGAACCGTCTGAACGGCGTGGACGCGGAATGGCTGGACGCCGCCCAGGTCAAAGAGGTCTGCCCGATCGTCAACATCTCACCGGAGGTGCGTTATCCGGTACTGGGCGGTACCTATCAACCCCGGGCGGGCATCGCCAAGCACGACCACGTCGCCTGGGGCTTCGCCCGTTCCGCGGACGCCGCGGGCATCGACATCATCCAGAACTGCGAGGTCACGGGAGTGGATGTGGTCGACGGCCGGGTGGTCGGGGTCCAGACCACCCTCGGCCCGATGGCGGCGGGCAAGGTGGCCCTGTGCTCGGCGGGCCACACCTCGGTCCTCGCCGCCATGGCGGGCATCGAACTCCCGCTCCAGAGCCACCCGTTGCAGGCGCTGGTGTCGGAGTTGCTGGAGCCGGTGCACCCGACCGTCGTCATGTCCAACGCGGTCCATGTGTACGTCAGCCAGGCGCACAAGGGCGAGTTGGTGATGGGCGCGGGCATCGACGCGTACAACTCGTACACCCAGCGCGGGGCCTTCCACATCATCGAGCAACAGATGTCGGCGGCCCTGGAACTCTTCCCGGTCTTCGCCCGCGCGCATGTGCTGCGCACCTGGGGCGGCATCGTCGACGTCAGCCCCGACGCCTCACCGATCATCGGCCTGACCCCGGTCGACAACCTCTACCTCAACTGCGGCTGGGGCACGGGCGGTTTCAAGGCCACGCCCGGGGTGGGCTGGGTGTACGCCCACACCATCGCGCACAACGCACCGCATCCGCTGAACGCCCCGTTCACGCTCGACCGTTTCACCACCGGCGCGCTCGTCGACGAGCACGGCGCGGCCGCGGTGGCCCACTAGGACCACTAGGGAGCCGACCCATGCTGCTCATCCCCTGCCCGTGGTGCGGGCCCCGCGACGAGGCCGAGTTCCACTACGGCGGCCAGGCCCACGTGCCCTACCCC
The DNA here is from genome assembly GCF_000317595.1 of Streptomyces ipomoeae 91-03. Taxonomy (GTDB): domain Bacteria; phylum Actinomycetota; class Actinomycetes; order Streptomycetales; family Streptomycetaceae; genus Streptomyces; species Streptomyces ipomoeae. The sequence goes on from NZ_AEJC01000040.1 coordinate 5,601, forward strand.
GAGAACCCGTCCACCCTCACCGACGTGGAATGGGCCCGCTACCTCTTCTTCCGCGACAACCCCAAGGGCCCCTTCGCCGAACGCTGGAGCCACGCGGCGGGCTGCCGCCGCTGGTTCAACGCGATACGGGACACGTCGACGAACGAGGTGTTGGCGGTGTACCGGGCAGGGGAGGAGCGCCCGGTGGCCGTTGAGTCGAGGCCGGTGTTCTCAGCGGGGTCCGGGGAGGCAGCCCCAGAAGGGGCGCGTGGCGGTGCAGGGGGCGAAGCCCCCGCCGAAGTCGAAGGCGCGGAGCCCCTGGAGGACGGGACGGGCAGGGGCGGCGGGGGCACATCCCAACCGTTCCGCCACCCCACCCGAGGCCGAATCCACCGCGACGAACCCCTCACCTTCGTCTTCGACGGCACGGAATACCAGGGCTACCGGGGTGACACCCTCGCGTCGGCCCTCTTGGCGAACGGCGTCATCCGATCCGGCACCAGCATCAAACTCGGCCGCCCCCGGGGCATCTTCTCGGCCGGCGTCGAGGAACCCAACGCGGTCATCCAGATCGAGGCCCCGTTCCCCGAGCCGATGCTCCCGGCGACCACGGTCGAGCTCTACGACGGCCTCGTCGCCGGCAGCCTCCCCGGCCAGGGCCGCCTCGCCACGGAACCGGACCCCGCCCGCTACGACGCCGTACACGCCCACTGCGACCTGCTGATCGTCGGCGCGGGCCCGGCGGGCCTCGCGGCCGCATCGGCGGCAGCGAGAAGCGGCGCCCGCGTCATCCTCGCCGACGACCGACCCGAACCGGGCGGCAGCCTCCTGGACACGGCCGAACACCTCGACTGGCTGGCGCAGACCACCGCACAGCTCGACACCGCCCCCGAGGTCCGCGTCCTGCGCCGCACCACCGTCTTCGGCTACTACGACGACAACCACCTCCTCGCCGTGGAACGCCGCACCAACCACCTCGGCGCCCACGCCCCCGAGAAGGTCTCGCGCGAACGCGTCTGGCGCATCCGCGCCCGCCGCGTCGTCCTGGCCACCGGCGCCCACGAACGCTCGCTCGCCTTCGCGGACAACGACCGCCCCGGAGTGATGCTCGCCGCCTCGGCCCGCACGTACGTCAACCGCCACGGCGTCCTCCCGGGCCGCCACGCGGTGGTCTTCACCACCAACGACAGCGCCTACGCCGCTGCCCTGGACCTGCACTCGGCCGGGGTACAGGTCGCGGCGATCGTCGACACCCGCCCCGACCCGGGGGAGTGGGCGGAACACGCCAGGGCGGCCGGCATCGAGGTGCTGCCCGCTCACGCCGTCACCGCCACGGAGGGCGACGCCCGCCTCACCGCCGTGACCGTCGCCCCGTACGGAGAGTCCGCGGGACAGCGGGAGTTCGCCGCCGACCTGCTGCTGGTCTCCGGCGGCTGGAACCCGGCGGCACACCTGTTCAGCCAGGCGGGCGGCAAACTGCGCCACGACGAGGCGCTCGGCTCGTTCGTCCCCGACACCTGCCGCCAGGCGGTCGAGGTCGTGGGCAGCGCGAACGGCGTCCTCGACCCGGCCGCGGTCCTGGCGCAGGGCGCCGCCGCCGGAGCCCGAGCCGTGGAGGCGGAGGGCTACACCCCGGAGGCACCCCGCCTCCCGGCGATCGCCGCCCAGCCGCGGCCGACGCCCCCGATGCACGTGTACGCCGTCCCCGGCGCTCCGGACGCCCCCCGTTTCGTCGACCTGCAACGGGACGTCACCGTCGACGACCTGGCCCGGGCCACCGGCGCCGGCATGCGCTCGGTCGAGCACACCAAGCGCTACACCACCGCCGGTACGGCCAACGACCAGGGCAAGACCTCCGGTGTCCTGGCCGGCGGCGTCGTCGCCGAACTCCTCGGCGTGGACATCTCCGCCCTCGGCACGACCACCTTCCGTCCCCCGTACACCCCCGTCTCCTTCGCCACGCTCGCCGGCCGTGACCGGGGCGCGCTGCACGACCCGATCCGCACGACCGCCCTGCACTCATGGCACGTCGAGCACGGCGCCCTGTTCGAGAACGTCGGCCAGTGGCAGCGCCCCTGGTACTACCCGCGGGACGGCGAGGACATGGAGAGCGCCGTACTGCGCGAATGCCGGGCGGCCCGCGAGAGCGTGGCCTTCATGGACGCCTCCACCCTCGGCAAGATCGACGTACAGGGCCCGGACGCGGCCGTCTTCCTCGACCGGCTCTACACCAACATGATGAGCACCCTGAAGGTCGGCATGATCCGCTACGGCGTGATGTGCCGCCTGGACGGCATGGTCTTCGACGACGGCACGGTCATCCGCCTCGCCCAGGACCGCTTCCTGGTCACCACCACGACGGGCAACGCGGCCACGGTCCTGGACTGGATGGAGGAGTGGCTGCAGACGGAGTGGCCGGAGCTGAAGGTCCACTGCACGTCGGTGACGGAGCAGTGGGCCACCGTCGCCCTGGTGGGCCCGCGCTCACGTGCCGTCCTCGGCGCTCTCGCACCCCGACTGGCCGTGGAGAACGACGACTTCCCCTTCATGGCCTGGCGGGAGACCACGGTCGCGGGCATCGAGGCGCGCGTGTGCCGGATCAGCTTCTCCGGTGAACTGGCCTACGAGATCAACGTCTCCCCGTGGCAGGCCCGCGCCCTGTGGGAGGCGCTGTACGAGGCCGGGGCCCCGTACGGCATCACCCCGTACGGCACGGAGACCATGCACGTCCTGCGCGCGGAGAAGGGCTATCCCATCATCGGCCAGGACACCGACGGCACCGTCACCCCCCAGGACCTCGGCATGAACTGGGTGGTGTCGAAGAAGAAGCCCGACTTCATCGGCAAGCGCTCCTTCGCCCGCGCCGACACCGCCCGCCCCGACCGCAAACACCTGGTGGGCCTGCTCCCGGACGACCCCGGCGACTTCCTGCCCGAGGGCACCCACCTGGTCGCCGACAGCGAACTGCCCGCTCCGCCGGTGCCGATGCTGGGCCATGTCACCTCCAGCTACCGCAGCGCCGCCCTCGGCCGGACCTTCGCCCTCGCCCTGATCAAGGGTGGCCGCGACCGCATCGGCGAGCGCCTCTACGCCCCCGTGGGCGACCGACTGGTTCCGGTGACCGTCGCGAACCCCGTCCTCTACGACCCCGAGGGAGCCCGCCGCGATGGCTGACACCGCCCTGACCGCCCCGCTCCGCAGCCCCCTGGCGCACGCCGCCGACCGCCTGGCCGCCGCGACCCGCACCTCGGGGGGCGCGATCCGCCTGGCCGAACTGCCCTTCCTCACCCAGATCAACATCCGCCTCGATGCCAAGGGCCCGGCGGCCGACGCCGTGGGCCTGGCCCTGGACCTCCCGCTGCCCCTGGAACCGAACACCCTCGTACGCGCGGGCCGGTTGACGGCGCTGTGGCTGGGCCCGGACGAATGGCTGCTGGTGGCCCCGCCCGGCGGCGAGCGGGACCTGGAAGCCCGTATCCGCGAGGCCGCCGGCGACGAACCCGTCTCCGTCACCGACGTCTCCGCCCAACGCACCACTCTCCTGGTCGCGGGCCCCCGCGCCCGCGACCTGCTGTCCCACGGCTGCTCCCTCGACCTCCACCCCCGCGCCTTCGCCCCCGGCCGCTGCGCCCAGACCACCCTGGCCCGCACCCAGGTCGTCCTCGTCGCCCGCGACGACCCCAGTCCCAGGTCCGGTTTCTGGGTACTGGTCCGCTCCTCCTTCGCCGACCACCTGACGGAGTGGCTGCTCGACGCGGCAACGGAATACCTGTGACCGTGGCAGGCCCCTAGCGGGTGAGCAGGTACGCCAGTGTGCCGGCTCCTCCGGCGCAGGCGAGGACGGCCGAGGCGCATGCGCTGTGGCGTCTGAGCAGGTCGTGCCGGAGAGCGGCGTAACGGTCCTCGTACTCCTGGCGCAGCTCCGCGGCACGTTCGGCTGTCGACAGCAGCATCCGACGGGTGAGGTCGATGCGTTGACGGACGTAGTGGCGTGTGACGTCCTCCGCCTGGGCGGCGGTCAGCCAGGGCATCCGCGCACAGAGCTCCTCGGCCTCTCGGCGTGCTTCCTCGCGGTGGGTGTGGGCGAGAAGGTAGCCCTCGATCGTGTCGCACAGCGCGCTGGTCCCGTCGTCGCGCGAGGTGTGCCGCCCGTCGCCCCTCACCGCGGTTCGCCCCGGTGGCTGTCGGCGTCCAGAACGTCCCGTTTCCCGGCGTGCTCCCGGTACTCGATTTTCGCCAGCCTCGGGTGGTGCAGATCGAAGGCGGGGGATTCGGAGCGGATGCGCGGCAGGGTGACGAAGTTGTGACGGGGCGGCGGGCACGAGGTGGCCCACTCCAGGGAGCGGCCGTAGCCCCAGGGGTCGTCCACCTCGACCCGCTCGCCCCGCTGGGCGGTCTTCCAGACGTTGTAGAGGAAGGGCAGGGTGGACAGGCCGAGGAGGAAGGAGCCGATGGAGGAGACGGTGTTGAGGGCGGTGAAGCCGTCGGCGGCCAGGTAGTCGGCGTAGCGGCGGGGCATGCCTTCGGCGCCGAGCCAGTGCTGGACGAGGAAGGTGGTGTGGAAGCCGACGAACAGGGTCCAGAAGTGGATCTTCTCCAGACGGTGGTCGAGCATGGTGCCGGTCATCTTCGGCCACCAGAAACTGAATCCGCCGAACATCGCGAAGACGATCGTGCCGAAGAGCACGTAGTGGAAGTGCGCGACCACGAAGTACGTGTCGGTGACGTGGAAGTCCATCGGCGGCGAGGCGAGCAGCACGCCGGTCAGGCCGCCGAAGAGAAATGTGACGAGGAATCCGGTGGCCCACAGCATCGGTGGCTCGAAGGACAGTGAGCCCTTCCACATCGTGCCGATCCAGTTGAAGAACTTCACCCCGGTCGGCACGGCGATCAGGAAACTCATGAAGGAGAAGAACGGCAGCAGCACCGCTTGGGTGGCGAACATGTGGTGGGCCCACACCGTCACGGACAGACCGGTGATGGCGATGGTGGCGCCGATCAGACCCGCGTAGCCGAAGATCGGTTTACGGGAGAACACCGGGATGATCTCGGTGACCACGCCGAAGAACGGCAGGGCGAGGATGTAGACCTCGGGGTGGCCGAAGAACCAGAAGAGGTGCTGCCACAGGATCGCGCCGCCGTTCTCGGGGTCGAAGACCTGCGCGCCGAACTTCCGGTCCGCTTCCAGGACGAGCAGGGCGGCGGCGAGGACGGGGAAGGCGAACAGAACCAGCACCGAGGTGAGCAGCACGTTCCAGGTGAAGATCGGCATGCGGAACATGGTCATGCCGGGGGCACGCATGCAGATGATGGTGGTGATGAAGTTGACCGCGCCGAGGATCGTGCCGAATCCGGCGAACGCCAGCCCCATGACCCACAGGTCGCCACCCACCTGAGTGGTGCGCTCGCCACCGCTGAGCGGGGTGTAGGCGGTCCAACCGAAGTCCGCGCCGCCCTCGGGGGTCAGGAAGCTGCCGAGCACGATCAGGCCGCCGAAGAGAAACAGCCAGTACGAGAGCATGTTCAAACGAGGGAAGGCCACGTCCGGGGCGCCGATCTGGAGCGGCATGATCGCGTTGGTGAACCCGGCGAACGTCGGCGTCGCGAACAGCAGCAGCATGATCGTGCCGTGCATCGTGAACGCCTGGTTGTACTGCTCGCTGGACAGCAACTGCAGTCCGGGACGGGCCAGTTCGGCCCTGATCGCCATCGCCAGAACCCCGCCCACCAGGAAGAAACAGAACGAGGTGATCAGATAGAGGTGGCCGATCTTCTTGTGGTCGGTGGTCGTCAGCCATGTGACGATCACCTGGCCCCGGCTGCGGCGCTCCGCCGCCGGAACCGGAGCAACCGGTTCGGTATGTGATGCCATGGGTTCCCTCGATTGACCGTAGCGGGGGGTGGTGGGCAGTGCGTACCAGCCTCGCGGGGATCAGTCCCGGAAAGTCGGCGCCGCCGCCGACCCTCGGCGGCTTCTGGGCCGAATGACCGACAGATTCACCCACCTGAATGACTGCCGGCCGCGCGCACCACCTGACCGCGGCCCGTGTGCGTGCGGCTGTTCGCCGTCAGGCCAGGGGTGCCGTGAAGGACGGCGGGTCGAGGGTCGTACGGATGCCGGGGGAGTGGCGCGCGGTCGGGCGCCGGCCGGTGGACCGGACGTCCCGGGCGGGGGCGGGATCGGTGGTGCGGGACCAGGTGGCACAGTCCGCAGTAATACGAGGGTCCAGCGGCGGCGGGTGATCTTCCAGCCCCGGTCGGTGCGGAGGTACGCCATTCCGGCGGCGCGCGCGGCCACGCCTGGCCCCCTGGCGCACAACCGGACGTCGACCGGCCCGCGCTCGCCGGAGCCGGTCCTGCGGGCGTCGGCGCGACTCCGGTTCCGCGACATCCTGAACGCCGCCCCGGCAGCGTCGCCCCCGGGGACGCCGACGTCGTCTTCGACATGCTCCTCGGCGCCGTCCTGATCCGTTCGTGATCCGGGGACGGTCAATTTCGGATGCGGCATGCGCATGCTCCGTGGTGGGATGCGCGGCATGAGCGACTCGCTGCGTGGGCGTATCGAGCGGTACTACGCCGCCGTGCCCCTGCTGTTCGCCGACGCCGAAGAGTTCGGCCCGATGCGGCTGTTCGTGCGCAAGGAACGAGGCACCCCCTACTACGGCGGTCCGAGCCACGCCCAACCGATCGCGGAGGGCGCCGGGACGGTCACCGCGGCCGACATCGCCCGGGTGCGTGCCCGGCAGCGCGAACTCGGCGTGCCGGAGGCATTCGAATGGCTCGCCGAGGCGGCCCCGACGCTGCGCGCCCGTATCGAGGCCGCCGGCCTCCCGGTGCGGGAACGCCCGCTGATGGCCCTCGACCCGCACCACCCTCTGCCCCCGCAGCCCCTGCCGGACGGCGTCACGCTCCGCGTGCTGACGGCCGACGACCCGGTCCTGCCCAGGGCCCTCGCTCTGCCCCGCCTGGCCTTCGCCGAGGCGGGCACCGCGGTGGGGGCGATGGGCCGCGTGGAACTGTCGGCGGCGGCTGAGGAACTGACCGCGGACGGCACGGTCGAGGCGATCCGCCCCACCCTCCGCGCCGGACACAAGACCCTCATCGCCGCCCTCGCCCCCGACGGCACCCCACTCGCCGTCGGCCATTACCACCCGGCGAACGGCACCACCGAGATCGGCGGCGTCGGCACCCTCCCCACCGCTCGCCGCCAGGGCCTGGCCGCAGCCGTCACGGCGGCACTGGCCGGTCATGCCCGCGACCACGGGGTGCGTACCGTCTTCCTCGCCTACGCCGAGGACACCATCGCCCGCATCTACGCCCGTCTGGGCTTCCGGCCCGCGAACATCACCCTGCTGATCGCCAACCAGCCCGCACGGTCGTGAGTTCGCGGCGAGATGCACCACGTCCGGCTGCGAGGCTCGACGCGGAGTGTCGGTGACTTGCGACGGCGCCGTATGAGCGGCGCGCCGGACCCCGCGTCTCCGGCAGGATCCGGCACGGGGCGTCAGCGGCCGAGGCCCTCGACCGCCACCGTGGCGGCCTTGGCGATCAGGGCGTCGCGGCGCTCGGCGCCCTGCTTGTCGCGGGTGGACAGGACCGCCATGACGATGGGGTTGCCACCGTCGGACGGCCACACCACAGCGATGTTGTTGCGTCCCCCGTATCCGGCGCTGCCGCTCTTGTCGGCCACTTCCCAGTCGTCGGGGACACCCGCCCTGATGAGGTTCCGACCGGTCATGTTGGTCGTCATCCACTGCCGCAGGAGCCGGCGTTCGTTCCGCTTCAGGGCGTCGCCGAGCAGGAAGGCCCGCAGGCTCCCCGCCATCGCGCGCGGTGTGCTCGTGTCGCGGATGTCGCCCGGGATGCCGTCGCTCATGTCGGGCTCGTAGCGGTCCATCTCGGTGACGTCGTCGCCGAGTCGCTCCAGCACCCTCTCCAGGCCGTCGGGGCCGCCGAGTTCGTCGAGGAGGAGGTTGACAGCGGTGTTGTCGCTGTACCAGAGGGTCGCGGCGCACAGCCCCCGCAAGGTCATGCCGGTCTCGACGAAGTTCTCGGACACGGGCGAGTCCGCGACCACATCGTCGCGCGAGAACCTGACCACCTTGTCGATGCCGTCCGTCCCGTACTTCCGCAGGATGGCACCCACCGCCAGTGCCTTGAACGTGGAGGCGTACGCGAACCGGTCGTCCGCCTGGTAGCCGACCGACCGGCCCGTGCCCGTATCCAGGGCGTAGACGCCGAGCCGCGCGTCGAACTCCTTCTCCAGCGACCGGAATTCGGCGGCTGTGGGCTTCGCGGTCGCCGCCGTCGACGCGGACCGCGCCGCGCCGAGGGGTGAGCCGGCCCCGGACGCGGTTTCCTGATCGAACGCCGGAAGCACGGCAAGCGCCAGTAAGCCGGCCGCCGCCCAGGCGGCGCCCCGGCGGATGCGAAGCGGATACGTCATGGAATGGACCTCCAAGCCGTCGGATGACATGCGGATGACATGCGGATGGCATACGGATGCCAGGTGGAATCTGTGCGCCCGGGGAAAGCCCTGGGCGGCGACCACTCTCCGGTCGGTGGGTTGCCGAGGTCCAAGACGCGGACGCTCGACTCCATGCTGTTTTGGCATAGTAGGGCTCGTGGATCTTGTTGCGGCATGCCGGGCGTTCGTCAGCGTGAGCGAGCACGGCAGTTTCACGGTGGGCGCCGCGGCGGCCCGTACGGCCCAGTCCGTGGTGAGCCGCCGCGTCGCGGCGCTGGAACAACGCCTCGGCGAGCGGCTGTTGGACCGGTCCTCGCGGGCGGTGACGCTGACGCCCTTCGGCCGGGACATGCTGCCGACGGCGAGGCAACTCGTGCGGCTCGCCGACCGGTTCGAGCACGAGGCGGAGGCCGCGCGGCGCCGGCCCTTGCGGCTCGCCATTCCCGCCGACTGCCCGACCGGTGCCCTCGCCCGCCTCATCGCGGAGGCGCATCAGCAGGGAGTTCTCCTCGACCCGTTCCCGGCCGGGCCGGCCGAACGAGCGGACCTCGTGACGTCCCGGCAGGTGCGTGCGGCGCTGCTCGCGGTGGCTCCCACCGAGGCGACCTGGACGGTGCCGCTGGGGCTGGCGGTCGCGCACGAACCGGGCGGCGGGCCGATCTACCTGGACACCCTGCGCCCCGGCCGCGCCGACCGCGACCAGCGCCCCCGGCGCGTGTGGCTGCAACCGGAGGACGACGTACCGCACGTACGGGACCGTCTCGCCCGTCTGCGCGACGCCGTCGGGCTGCGCCCGGCCCAGCTGGCCGTCGCACCGGCCGTGGCCACCGCCGCGGCGGACGCGCTCAGCCATGGCGACGCACTGCTGTGCCCGGCCGCACAGGCACACGAACTCGGCCTCCACTGGCGGCCCGTCGGCGAACTGGGCCGCGGCTTCGCACGGGGGTTCTCCCTGACCGTGGCGGACGAGGCGGACGCCGACGTGGCCCGCGTACGCCAGGCGTGCGCGCACGGCATCGCCCGGTGCCTCGGCGCCACGGAGCGCTCGGAGGCAGCCGCGTGACCACCACCACCGAGAGACTGCTCGGGGATCTGCGCCAAGCCCTGCGCGACGGCGGGCTCCACGGCTCGTTCCTCGTCCGGGACCTGGAGACCGGTGACGAGATCGGCATCGACCCCGACATCGAGTTACCCGTCGCGTCCCTCGTGAAGATCCCGCTCGCCCTGGTGACGCTGGAACGCATCCGGCGCGGGGAACTCGACGGCGCCACGATGATCGAGGTGCCGCCGGGGCGGATCACCACCCCCGGTCCGACCGGTCTGAGCCGGTTCCGTCACGCCGCCCATATCGCCGTGGAGGACCTGCTCTACCTCAGCACCTGCATCAGCGACAACAGCGCCGCCGACGCCCTCTTCGAACTCACGCCGCCCGCCCGGGTCGCGGCGGCCCTGCACGAGTTCGGGCTGCGCGGCATCGCCGTACGGCACACCATGCGCGAGCTCGCCGAAACACCGGTGGAGCGTTTCGACCCGGCGGACGTGCACCTCGCGCACGCCCTCGCGATCGACGCCGGCACGCCTGGGCGCGGCCACCGGGTGCCGCAACTCGACATCTCGCGTGCCAACATCGGGACGGCACGGGCCTTCGTCGACCTCCTCCAGGCCCTCTGGCGGTCACAGCACGGAACCATGGGCGCCGAGTCCTCGCCGATCCACCCCGATGTCGCGGCACGGGTACGCGACCTCATGGCCAACAACCTCGTGCGCAACCGCCTCGCCCCGGACTTCGACTCCGACGCCTCCACCTGGTCGTCCAAGACCGGCATGCTGCTCAACCTGCGCCATGAGGCCGGCGTGGTCGAACACGCCGACGGCCGGACCTATGCGATAGCCGTCCTGACCGAGTCCCGCGTGGCCGCCGGCCGACAGCCCGGCGCCGACGCCCTCATGGGCCAGGTCGCCCGGCGACTGCGCGACGAACTCCGTTCGAGATGGATCTAGAGCCCGTCTGACGGATCACCTTCCGGATTATTTTCCGGATTATTTTCCGTATCGGCTCCGGATCGGCTCCGCGTCTGCGCCTGGTGGGCCGGCACCGCAGTCCGGGAACAGGGTTCGCGCCGGCCGAAAAACATCGGTCGGAGACCTGTGCCGCTGAATTTCGGTCATCTTCCCCGTTCGGGCGCGCGATAACAAGATCGCCCAAAACGTGCAAGTGTGCGAGTCGCTTGTACCTGGCATGCACTTCGCGAATGCTCGGATCTGTTCGAACCTGGCGCCGTCCACGGTGCCGGGTGGGGCGGACCAAGGAGGGCATGTGTCACCGGCGCTGGACGCCATCAGTGATCTTCCTGAAGCGGCACCTCTGCGGCAAACCTTCGATCCCGATCTCTTACAGAGGGACCTCGACGCGCTGGGCGACCGCACATGGGGTGCTCAGCGAACGGTCGTGGACGGGGGAGACCTGACGGAACCGGCGGAGATCGACTGGCGGTGCCTGGCTCTCCGCGGTCCGGCGGGCGACCCGGACCGAACCGACCCGGGAGGGCCGGGAACCGACGGGTTCGCGGACACTCCGTGGCTGAAGCGCACACCGTACATGGCCGAGGTGCTCGCCTCCCTGCCGACTTCCCTGCGCTGTGCCCGGTTGATGTCGCTGGCCCCCGGAGTCGAAGTCCCGGAGCACCGGGACACGCCGACAGGGTTCCTCTACGGTTTCGTACGGCTGCACGTCCCGATCCGTACCAACCCGGGCGCCGTGCTCCGCATCGACGGCAAGGAGCACCGCTGGCAGCCGGGCCGCCTGTGGTACGGCGACTTCAGCCGACCGCACAGTGTCGTGAACACCGGCAGCCGGCCGCGCGTCCACCTCGTCGTCGACTGCGTCATCACGCCTGAGCTGCTGGATCTGTTTCCCGAGGACTTCCTGCGGCGCGTTCCCATGAGCGACGTGGCGTTCTCGCGCCCCGAGATCCCCCTGCGCCCGTTCGAGCTGGCCGATTTCGAATGCGTACTGACCGTCCCGCCTTCCTTCCTGCGACTGGACGAGCCGGTCGCCGAACACGAAGAACGGGACCTGGACGCACGGGTGGTGGCCAAGCAGGGACACCTGGTCCTGGACATCGCCGATGGGCCCACCTTCGGGCTGATCCATGTGGGCGGCGGCGAGTTCCGCCTCCAGGGCTGGATCGAGGAACGAGGCATGCACCTGGGACTTTCCAGCAGTGCCCCGCGTGCCGTGTTCTTCTCGCGCCGTGGACGCCACCACCAGAGCGTCGAGCGCCCGGCCCGGCCGGCGTGCGCGTGATCTGACACGGAGTTCGACGGCACCACGGCCGGACACGCCCTCGGTCCACACCACTTCCCGAGCCCGCGGGGCGTTTCCCGCCGCATGGCTGGACGCGGCCCGCGTCCGCACCCACAACCCGGCATCGAGGAGGTGCGTCATGCGCTACCTGCACTGATCTCCGGAGCGCCCAAGTCCCGTCCGCCACTTGAGGAGGAACCATGCGCTACCTGCACTGATCCGGAACAGGGCGGCGGGTGACCGGGCGGAAGCCCCGCGGGTCATCCGTTGTCCCAGGGCGGCGGCCCGGTTCGGGCCGCCGCAGCCTATCCCACCCGTACCACCGATACGCGGAAGGACCGAGGATGGACCTGTTCCGGCCGCTGGACGACACGACCATCAGCGACCCGCAGCCGATGTACCACCGTCTCCGCTCGACCGAACCGGTCCACTGGTACGAGCCGTTGAGCGCCTGGGTGGTCAGCGGTTACGACGACTGCCTGTTCGCCCTGCACCGCACCGACCTCTTCTCCTCCGACTGGCGGCGAGCCGGTGCCGAGATCCCGGACAACCTGCTCAGCATCCAGACCCTCGACCCGCCGGAGCACGGTGCCGTGCACCGCGTGCTGATGGATGCCTACCGGCGCCAGGACTTCGCCGCCATCAGAACGAAGCTGGAGGACCTGGCGGACGAACTCCTCGGGAAGCTGTCCGCCGAGCCGTCCTTCGACCTGGTCGAGTCCTTCACCGCCCCGCTGTCCTTCGCGGCGGTGGCCGCGCTGTTCGGAGTCCCCGACGCCGACGAGAAGAACATCGTCGCCTGGTCCGAGGCGATCGTCGCGGCCATGGACTCCGGCCTCACCCCGGAGGCCGCCGCCCCCGGAACGCGGGCCCGCGACCAGCTCAGCGCGGAGATCTCACGCTGGCTCGACAGCGACCCGGACAGCGGCCTGCTCGCGGATCTACGGAGAGCCGAAGCCGCGCGGAGCATCTCGCGCGACATGATCCTCAACACCCTGCGTGCCATGCTCCACGCCGGATACGCCCCCACGAGCCGGTTCATCGCGGCTTCCGTACTGGCGTTGCTGCGTACACCCGCGGCGTGGAAGGAACTCCAGACCACCGGCGTGACCGAGAGCGTGCTCAAGGAACTGCTGCGCCACTCCGGGCCCGTACAGGCCGTCGCCCGCGTATGCGCTCAGGATGTGGAGCTGGGAGGCCGTGTCCTCCGTAAGGGAAGCGACGTCATCCTGCTGATCGCTGCCGCCAACCGTGACCCCCGCCAGTTTCCCCGACCCGACGAACTGGACTTCACCCGCACGCCGAACCACAGCCTGGCGTTCGGCTGGGGCGCGCACGCATGTGCGGGTGCGTCACTGGCCCGTTTGACGTGCGCCGTCGCACTGGGCGCCCTCCTCCGGCACACCCCGCAGTTGAGGCCGGCCGGAGAGCCGGTCCACTGGCGTCACGCCACCCTGCGCGGCCTCCGCACGCTGCCGGTGAGCGGGGGCGCCGCGTGAGCCCTCTCGGGACCGGTACCTCCTCCGACGGCGGCCCGGTGGCACCGGACGGCAGCCCGGTCGGCCTGTACCGCTCGTTCCCTCCGGGCCGGGAACCGGCGCTCATCCACGGAGCCGTTCCCCCGGGGGCCGCCGTACTCGAACTCGGCTGTGGCGCAGGCAGGATCACCCACGCGCTCGTGGACCTCGGGCATCCCGTGGTCGCGGTCGACCAGAGCGCCGACATGCTCGCCTGCGTACAGGGCGCCACCCGGGTCCACGCGGACATCGAGGAACTCGACCTGGCGCGGGAGTTCCCCGCCGTGGTCCTCGCCAGCTTCTTGATCAACACCATCGTCCCCGGGCAGCGGGAAGCCTTCCTCGCCACCTGCGCACGGCACGTCACGGACGACGGTGTCGTACTCGTCCAGCGGACCTCCCCGGACTGGGCCGCGTCACTGCGGCCCGGCCGGGAACACCGGTCCGGCGAGTTCCTGATCACCATCACGGAGGCCCGGCTGGAGGGCGGCGTCCTGCACGCGGCGCAGGAGTGCAGGCGCGGGGAAACGGTGTGGACACACTCGTGGACCGATGTCGTGCACTCCGACGAGGACATGGAGAAACTGGCCGCTTCCGCCGGGCTTCCCCTGGACCGGTGGCTCGACGAGGAACGGGAGTGGGCCTTGCTCCGCCCCGCCCGATAGGGGATCGCCCGAGTCACCGGTGGATCACGGCACTGCTGGATCACGTCACGGTCGGGTCACCTCACCGCCGGCTCATGCCACGGCCGGTCACCTCACTGCCGACTCATGCCACGGCCGGATCACGAAGGCGACTGCTCGGCGTCGGGCGCGTCCGGGCCGCCCGCGTCGAGCCGACCGGCGCGGCCACGCGGCGAGAGGCGTGCGCCGCACACCGCGATACTCACCAGTCCCAGGACTCCGGCCACCGTGACCACGAGGTGGGCGGGCAGGAACTCGGCCGCCGCGCCGGCCGCGGCGAAACCGACGCCCTGACCGATCATCAGCCCGGCCATGGTGATCGTGAGTGCCCTGCCCCGCAACTCCTCGGGTGTGGCGTCGAGCACGCGCTGGTCCAGCCCCATCGCGTAGGTGAATCCGCATCCGCACACCAGCAACAGAAGGGTCGCCGGGACAAGGCCGGGAGCGAGGGCGAAGAACAGCAACGGCACGAACATCAAGCAGCCGAGCGGCAGCAGCAGTCTGACCCGGGTACCGGGGCGAAGGAGCGTCCCCGCCAGGAGCTCACCGATCACCGAGCCCGCCGGCGCGGCGCCCAGCAGCAGGCCGGTCGCCGTGGAGCCACCGCCCAAGTCGTCGGCGTACGCGGCAGCCAGCGCCTCGGGCGCCACGACGAGCGTCGGCGGGAGCCAGGTGAGCAGCAGCAAGGGCCGTAGACCGGGCACGGCGAGCACCTGTCGTACACCACGCAGTGAGGAACGCGTCACCGACGAACGGTCGTGCCCCTGACGGGCCGGCAGCCGCCGGGTACCGCACTGGAGAAGCAGCGCCGCGACCCCGAACCCCGCCGACGCCAGCAGCAGCGCCTGCGTGGGCGTCAGCGCGATCAGCAGTATTCCGCCGGCCGCGAAGCCGATGATCTGAGTGCTCTGCGACACCAGCCGCAGCAGAGAGCGGCCCAGCACGTATCCCGCTCCCGACAGCAGATCCGGCAGGCTTGCCGCGCGGGCTCCCTGGAACACCGGTGCGACGGTCCCCAGGAGCAACAGCAGGAGGAGGAGAACGGGGATCGGGGCCGATGGGATGGCCATGAGGCCGACGACCACACAGCTGACGACCTGGCAGACCACGAGCACATCACGGCTGGGGTACCGATCGGCGACCGAGGACAGGAGCGTGGCGCCGAACAGATAGGGGGCGAAGCCCAGGGCGAAGGTCAGGGACGACAGCAGGGGAGACTTCGTCCGCTCGTACACCACCACCGAGAGCGTGATCTGGGCGGTCGCGTTGCCCAGCGTGGCGACGATCTGCGCGAGGAACATCACGCGGAACTCGGGGACGGCCAGGATCGCCCGGTAGGTGGGGGACCCCGCGGTTCCCTGAGGACCCGTGGCGGGAGGAGACGAGGGCGAACTCTGCTGTGACATGGGCCGCAGCATCCAGGCCGGGGAGCCACGACTCAATCGATTCGGAAATACTCGAAACCACCGGGGAGCAGTCAGGCGGAGGGGACCGGAGGTACGCGTGGCGGTGCACCTGCTGCTGGAGACCGAGGACCTGCTCCGGTGCCGCTTCGCGCTCTCGCCCCTGTGGGAGACCGTGGCCGCGGTCCGCACCCTGGCCGACCCACGACGTCAGGCGTACCACCTGCCCTGGATACGGCAGGTACGCCCGCTCGTCGACGACGCCACGCTGGCTCCGCTGCTCGCCCTGCTGCCACGTACGGGATACACGCCCGACTTCCTCACCCCACCGCCCTCCGGCCCCATGGCGACCTTCGACGACGAGCTGGAGCAGGTGACCACCACGCCCGTCGCCCAGGTGGAGGCGGAACTCCACCGATGCCTCCACGGGCCCGAACGCGGTTCCCCGCCGGACCCGGAACTCGCCGCCCGCCTGCTCAGGGAGCCCGCGAGCACCGTCGCCGAACTCAGCAGGCTGATCCGCCTGTGCTGGGACCGCCTGGTGGCCCCGCAGTGGGCACAGCTGCGCGATCTCCTGCACGCCGACATCGCGTCACGTTCCCAACAGATCGCCGCCGGCGGCTTCCAGCACATGCTCGGGGAACTGCACGGCTCCATACGGTGGCACGAGGACCGCCGACTGGTGATCGCGACGCCCCATCGCATCACCCAGCGCCTCAACGGCCGAGGCCTGCTCCTCCTGCCGAGCGCGTTCGTCTGGCCGGCCCTCACCGTCGTGGCGGAGGAGCCGTGGCAGCCCACGGTCATCTACCCCGCCCGCGGGATCGGCGACCTGTGGCGCTCCACCGCACACACACGCGGTACGCACGCACTGGAGTGCCTCATCGGCCGCACCCGGGCCCGCATCCTCAGCGACCTCCACGAGCCCACACCGACCAGCACTCTCGCCCGCATGCACGGCATGAGCCCTTCCACTGTCTCCGGCCACATCTCCACGCTGCGTCAGGCGGGCCTGGTGACGAGCTACCGCGTAGGCCGCTTCACCTACCACGAGCGAACCGCTCTCGGCATCGCCCTGTCCGGCACGTCCGGGAGCGGGAAAGCGACGCATGGCCTTACGGACACGCGGCCGGGGGAGTGAGCCGTCAGCCACGGAGGTTCATGCCCGGGGGACAGGGCCGCGTCCTGACCCGGCTTCGCCGCCGGGCAGAGCACCGCCGCCGGCCGGACGCCGTCGTGGACCATGTCGACGTGGGGCCCGCTCTCCCACGTCGAGCACGCGGACAACCTCGACAACTCCGGCCGGGCCCTGCTCGCCGACGTTCCCCTCACCCTCACCGCCCGGGGCGGCGGACAGCGCCTCGGCGAGAAGGCCAGGGGTCCGCCCCACGGGGGTCGTATCCGGGTGTCAGTCGCCGGCCGTGGAAGCGCGGCGCCTGGTCAGCCACCACGCGCCGCCGCCGAGGGCGAGCAACGCCACGACGATTCCGCCGACGACCGGCCCCGTCGAGCTGCCCTGCTCATCGGCGGCCGTTTCGGAGGTGTCGGGTGCCGCGGCGGTCGACTCGGCGGCCGACGGTGTCGGGGCCGGGCTGGGTGTCTCGCTCGCGGTGGGGCTGGGGCCGACGGGGGTGGCGCCCGGTGCCGCCGCCTTCAACTTCAGCACCGGCGCGGGCTGTTCGGGTTCCTCGCCGCCGCCGGGCAGTTCGATCCAGCGGGAGATCTTTCCGTCGCTGTAGGTCTCGACGGTCTTGAAGGCGATCTCCTCGGCGTCGGGCAGCTGCCTGACCTTGATCTTGTGCTCGGCGTCGACACCGGCCTTCATCGCGGGGCCGCCGACCGTGTAACCGTCGTCCGTGGCCTTCAACTTCCACCCCTTGGGCGCCTCGTCGAGCGTCACATCACCCGGCGCGATGCCTTCGGGCAGGACGACGCGCAGTTCGGTGAAGCCCGCCGTCTCGGACTCGGCCTCGGAGACGAAGGTGAGGGTGACGTTCTCGGCGAGGGCCTGTGGGGTGTCGGCCTCGACCTCCGCGTGCGCGAAAGCCGGCCCGGCGAGGACGAGCGTCGCCGTCAGCGCGGCGGCCCCGACGAGCGCGACACGGCTCGCCGCGCGGCCGGCGTGGTGCATGGGCATGGGGGAACTCCTTGCTGGTGAAACCGGACCCGGCCGAAGCCGCGGCCCGGGAAAGGGGATGGACCGGGACATGCGCGTGCCCCGGGGGTCCCCTGCGCACCAGCGTGTGTTCCAGAGGCCGTGTCCGCGCCGCCGTGGGAAGCGCGAAGCACCCGGCAGGCCGTACGTCGGACCGGGCGACCGGTCCGACGACGCCGAGCCGCCGCACCACCCGGGCCGCTACGGCAGCCGCGGCTCGGCGCAGGGTGCGGGCGGCGACCAGCGCCATCGCCACAGCCGCGTCGGCGCGGTGGAGCAGCCAGGCGGTCGCCAGCGCGGCGGCCATGTGGGCCGTCGTCATGGCGGCCGAAAGATGATGCCAGGCGTGCCCGTCTCCGAAGGCCGTCGCCGCATGGGCGCCCACGGGGTGCGTCACGTGGCCGATCCCGTTGCGATGGCAGTCCCCGGCCTGGGCCAGGGCGAGGTGGAGCGACCCCTGAGCGACGAGCGTGCACGCCATGACCGCGGTCGGGGAGAGACGGCGGCGGGCGACCGACCGGACGAGGGCGAACTGCGCGACCGCGAAAACGGCGACCAGGCGCCACGGCACCGAGCCCCCGGCGACCCCGTGATGGCCGAGGGCCGCGAGTACGCTGCCGACGAGCGCGAACAGCCCGGCCCGGACGCATGCCTGCGCACCACTCGGCCGCGGACGCCCGCCCCGGCCGTCGTACCGCGTCACGTGATCACCCCCTGCCACGGCCCTTCAGAAGCACGGCCCTTCAGAAGACCGGGGCCATGGAGATGCCGAAGAGGACGGCTGTGATCCACCGCGATCCGGGGGCGGTGAGGCGTTCGTCGGGGGCGGATGCCTTCTGGGCGGTCACTGCGCTGGTCACCTCGTCGTATACGTCGGGAGCGCCGAGGGTGTTCACACGGGTGCCGCTCAGCCGGACAGCCAGTCGTCGACGAGCGCATGTCAGGCTGTGCGCTCGCGATCCCGTTTGTGCCGGCTTCCTGTTTCCCCAACGGCGGGTCACCCCGCGACCACGCCATCCGATCGCTGATCTCCTGCGCTGTGGCCAGCACCTTCTGGGCGATCTCCGCCTCGGCCTCCGGGTGGACCCGGGAGGCGAGGGCGGCCACGCTCACCGCCGCGACCACCTGCTTGTCGACGTCGGTCAGGGTGGCTGAGGTGAACCGGCGCGGTTCGGCGGCCTCCAGCAGCCTGCGGGCCTCGTCGTCCGGGCTCCGGGCCGGCAGGACCAGGGCGGAGACGCCGGCGTTGATCGACGGGCCGCCCCCACCGCTACGGCTACTTCGTCACCACGCGCGGCCTGGCCGGCGACACCATGTCCGACGGACTGCCCGCCACGACTGCCTCCTCGGCAGCACCATCGTCGTCGAAGGACCGGACGGCCTGACCAACCCCGCCGAACCGGTCTTCGTCCCCCGCGAGAGCGCCCACGCCGAGGACGACGGCTACCCGCTCTCCCTCTGGTGGAACCGCACCACCGACCTCACCGAACTGCTCATCCACGACGCCGCCGACCTGCGCCGCACCCCGCCCGCCCGGGTCAAACTCCCCAGCCGCGTCCCCTTCGGCTTCCACGGCAGCCGGACCGACCACCACACCCTGGACCGAGCCGTCGCGGCCCGCCACGGCGACGGCCGGTAGTGCCCCGTCTCGCGGAGAAATAAATCGATGGACGGGTCCGCGGATGATCCCGTAGCGTGCGGCGTGACGCCCCGAGACCGATGGAAGGAGGGGAGAGCCGTGCAGTTCGCATCACCTCAGCGCTCCCTTCCCGTTGTCCCGGCGTGCCTCGTCTGATCCGACCGGGAGCGCCCCACGCACGCAAGCATCCCGGAGGAATCCGTGACCGATACGGTCGTCCGTACGCTCGACGAGAGCGACGCCCATCTCTTCGACACGCTGCCGGACCCGCTGGGTGCCCGTGAGGCACACCGGCTGACCCGGCACCGCCCCGACTGGAAGCGCGTGGCCCTGCGCGACGGCAGGGTCGTCGCCCGCGGCGCCTGGTGGGGCGGCCCCGACGACACCGAGCCGGTCAACATCAACTGGTTCGACGTGGCCGAAGGAGAGGAGGAGGCGGGAGCCGAGCTCCTGCGCACCTCCCCCTGGCAGGTCGGACTCGAGTTGAACCTGCCCCCGGGCTGGCGCGACGACCCGGCGCCGCGCGCCGCCGCCGAGACCCGCTTCACCGCCGTACGGAAGGCGGGGTACGAGCTTCTGGTCGAGCGCTTCCTGTACCGCTGGACACCCGCCTGCGGGCTGCCCGAGCGACCCGGCCGCCTGGTGTTCCGCGCGGAACCGGACGACGCCGTGTTCTTCGACGCACTGCGCCGCATCCACTCCGCCACACTCGACGCCCATGCCCTGAAGGCCATCGGGGAAGGCGGTCTCGACCAAGCGGCCCAGGAGGAACTGGACTTCTTCCGGTGGTGCCCGTCACCGCGCGAGTGGTGGCAGGTGGCGTCCACGCCGCAGGGCGAGCCGGTCGGTATCCACATCCCGGCACACAACCCGTCCGGCCCGACCATCGGCTTCATCGGCGTCCTGCCCGAACGACGCGGACACGGCTACGCCTACGACCTCCTGGCCGAGTGCACCCACTTCCTCGTCGACCGGGGCGCCGAGTTCATCACCGGGGCGACGGACCGGGGGAACTTCCCCATGGCCGCGAACTTCGCCAAGGCCCACTTTCCGGTGGTCCGGGAACGGCTCAACTTCCACCCGGAGTAGGCCTCCGGGCGACCGTCACAGGGGAGGGGCCAGGGGCTGGTGAAGACCACGTCGTGCCAGGACTTGTGCCGGTCGCCCGTGATGTCCGACATGACGTGCCTGATGTTGGTGTACTCGTCGAAGGAGTAGGCCGACATGTCCTTGCCGAAGCCGGAGGCCTTGTGGCCGCCGTGCGGCATCTCGCTGATGATCGGGGCGTGGTCGTTGATCCAGACACAGCCCGCCTGGATCTCGCGGCTGGCGCGCCCGGCGCGGTAGACGTTGGTGGTCCAGGCGGACGCGGCGAGTCCATAGGGGCCGTCGGGGCTCTTCCCTCCGCGTACGACGGTGGCTCCGGCCCGGCGGGCGTCCTCGACCATGCCGACGACCTTGTCGCGCTACCGGAACGAGATCAGGGAGCCCATGTCGGTGGCCGGGTCGTCGACCGGGCCCAGGCGTACGCCGCCCATGAGCGAGGCGACCCGTTCGACGAAGGCCTCGTAGAGCGGCCGTTGGACGTACGCGCGGGTGGCGGCCGTGCAGTTCTGGCCGGCGTTGATGAGGGCTCCGGCCACCGCTGTGGGCCGTCCTGGGGACGGCCCAGGGGGCCGCGGTCGTCAGCAGCCGCAGCCCGCCGTATGCGCGGTCGTCGCGGCCATCGCCACCGACGTGGCGGTGGCCGTCTCCCGGTCCAGGGCGATACGGCCGCGCAGCATGTTCTCCATGACCTTCATGAAGCGCTGGGCCCCGTCGGTGCCCACGATGAAGGGGTTCTCGGAGCCCTCGGGCGCACTGCGCAGCTCCTCCATGCGTTCCAGACCGTAGTCGGCGAAGCCGTGGTCGCTCAGCTCGACGTCGACGCCGGCCCGCTTCATCCGGGAGGCGAAGGAGAGGATGGAGGAGAGGTACGTCTCCTTGCTCGCGGTGGCTGTGGGCGGGTTGGTCCCGCCCCACAGCATCGCGGTGTGTTCGCCGCCCCGCCAGCGGACGGGGAAGACCGGTGAGACGGAGCCGGGTGTGTGGCCCGGCGTGTGGTGGAGCGTGACCGTGGTGTCGCCCAGGACCAGTTTCTGGCCGTTGGTGATGTCCAGGTCACGGGTGGGCGCGTTGGCCGGCTTGCTGGTGGCGAGGAGGTCCCAGTCGGCCGGTGCCATCATGACGCGGGCGCCGTACTGGTCGGCGAGGTACTGGGCGCCGCCGAAGTGGTCGCCGTGGGCGTGGGTGACGACGACGTACTTGATCGCCGCCGGGTCGGCTCCGAGGTCGCGCAAGCCCGGGACGATGTACTGCTCTGCCTCGTCGGGGTTGTTCAGGGCGTCGATGAGGACGATTCCGTCCGAGGTGAGGATCGCCGTGGCGGACACCCAACCGACGCTCAGCACCGCGACGTTGTCGAAGATCTTCAGCGGGGCGGGAGCGTTGGGCCGCGGAGGGGTGTAGCCGGCGGTGAGCGCGCTCACGATGCTCTTCAACACCGGGCTGTCACCGGCCAGTTCGGCGGCCCGGTCGAAGTACTCCTGTGCGGTGTCGGCCGCCGGGGCCCCGTCGGCGCGCTCCGCAAGCAGTGACGCCGCGCCCGCGGTGACCGCCGCGGCTGCGCCCAGCTGCCAGAAACGGCGACGAGTGAGGGCGCTGCGGCGGTGACCCCCGGTGAGTGTCGGGCGAGTCGGCTCGGCGTTCAGCTCGTTCATGAGGGTGGGCTCCTTGGTGGGGGGATCGGTTGGGGGGTGCCATGAGGGGTGGCCCCCGACCTGTCGGCCGGGGGGCACGTCGGGTGAGGTGCCTGTGCGCTGCCTGTGGCGGCCGGCCGTCGGTGCCCGGTTGAGGTCTTCGCGGCCGGTCAGCCGTTCCTCAGGCGGTCACGGCCGCCCGCTCGTCCTGCTCGCCGGACTCGGCGTCGCCGAGCGGGACGCCCTGGCGTTCCTTCAGGAAGAAGGTGACGGCGAGTCCGACCACGGTCACCGCCGTGAGGTAGACGCCGACGGAGTACACGGTGCCGGTGCTCGTCTGCAGGGCTTCGGCGATCATGGGGGCGAACGCGCCGCCGAGGACGGCTCCGATGGCGTACGACAGTGCCGCGCCGCTGTACCGGACGAAGGTGGGGTACAACTCGGCGAACAGCGCGGCCTGCGGTCCATAGGTGAGTCCGAGGCCGATGCTGTAGAGGGCCAGCGCGAGGACGACGAGGCCGGGGTGCGCGGTGTTGAGCAGGGCGAAGAACGGGAACATCCAGACGAGTTGGATGACGAAGCCGATCCGGTAGACGCGCAGTCGGCCGATCCGGTCGGACAGCCGGCCGCCCGCCATGGTGCTGACCAGCCAGCCCACCGCGGCGACCATCACGCAGATCAGGATGGTCGTCGGATCCATCTTGAGGTGGTTCACCGAGTAGGCCTGGACATAGCCGCCGGTGGTCATGTAGCCGACGGCGTTGTTGGCGGCGAAGAGCAGGGCGCCGGCCACGACGAGCGGCCAGTGATGCTTGAACAGGGCGGCGATCGGGGTGCGTGACTGGTTGCCGGATTCCTTCAGCTCCTGGTAGACGGGGCTTTCCTCGACCTTGCGGCGGATGACGAATCCGGCGGCGACAAGGACGACGCTGAGCAGGAAGGGGATGCGCCAGCCCCAGGAGAGGAACTGCTCGTCCGTGGTGATGCCGGTGATCAAGGCGAGGACGCCGTTGGCCAGGAGCAGGCCCAGCGGTGCGCCGAGCTGAGGGTAGGCCCCGAACCTGCCGCGCTGACCTGTGGGCGCGTGTTCCACGGAGATCAGCGCGGCGCCGCCCCACTCGCCGCCGGCGGACAGTCCCTGAAGGATCCGCAGCAGGACGAGGATGATCGGAGCTGCCATGCCGATGGAGTCCCGTGTCGGCACCAGGCCGATCAGGGTGGTGGCGGCGCCCATCAGCACCAGCGTGGCGATGAGCATGGCGCGGCGGCCGAGCCGGTCACCGAGGTGGCCGGCGAGGGCGGCTCCGACCGGGCGGAAGAAGAAGCTGATCCCGATGGTCGCGAACGAGATGATCAGCGAGTCCTCGCCGAGCCCGTCGAAGAACAGGCGGTTGAAGACCAGACCGGTGCACAGGGCGTAGATGAAGAAGTCGTACCACTCGATGGTGGTGCCCGCCATGGCGGCGAGCGCGACCGTGCGGTGCTGACTTCTGGATGCCGGTGAGGGTTGGGACATGGCAAGTCCGATCGTCGTTCGGGTCGGCGTCGACCCGGAGCGGAGAGGGGAGCGCGTGGGGGGATTTCGGGTGTGTCAGACCGCGTAGTCGGGGGCGACGCGGTCGATCCTGCGGCGCAGCGCGTCGAACAGAGTCCTGCCCGCCTGGGTGCGGTCGCCCATCTGGAAGGACTCCGTGGTCGAGCGCACGGCCGCCTCCAGGGTCACCGGCATGAGCGGCTGCCCGGACGACTGGGCGGCGAGCTGGATCTCGCAGGCCCGTTGCAGGGTCCACAGGGCGGCGAACGCGGCGGGTACGGTCGGGCCGCACGCCAGCAGGCCGTGGTTGCGCAGGATCATCAGGTTGCGATCGCCGAGGTCGGCCACCAGCCGCGGCTTCTCCTCGGGGTCGACGGTGATGCCCTCGAAGTCGTGGTAGGCGACCATGTCGTGCAGTTGGGCGGAGTAGAAGTTGTCCGGGTCCAGCCCGCCGCGCAGACAGGCGACCCCGGTGCCCGCGGTGGTGTGGGTGTGCATGATGCAGTGAGCGTCGGGCCGGTTGGCGTGGATCACCGAGTGGATCAGCAGCCCTGCCTCGTTGATGGGCCAGTCGGAGTCCGAAAGGATGTTTCCGTCGAGGTCGATCTTCACCAGGTTCGAGGCGGTGACCTCCTCGTACGTCAGGCCGAACGGGTTGATCAGAAGATGCCCTTCCTCGCCCGGCACGCGCACGGTGATGTGATTGAAGATCATCTCGACCCAGCCCAGATGATCGAAGATCCGGTAGCACGCGGCCAGTTCGAGCCGCGCCTGCCACTCCGCATCGCTCATGCGCGCGGGCTTCTTCGTGCTCGTCGGGGTGTCCAGAACGGTCACTGCCGTGCTCCTTGATCGCTCCATGGGCATCGCCGCTGCGGGGAGGCGTGCCTCGGTGTGCAGGAGCATGGGTGCGTGACCGTTGGTGAGCCAATGTCGGCGCCGCCATGGAAAAGGGTCGCGCACTGTCCGCTCCGACATCACCCCTGCATGTGGGGGCCTTCCAGGGCGGTCAGTTCAAGCGTCAGCAGAAGGCGCCGCGTCGGATCGGCGAGCGACACGCCGAAGAGCTCTTCGGCCCGCCGCAGCCGGAGCCGGAGCGTGTTCTGGTGGATGTGCAACTCGCCGCTGGCCGCCGAGACATCGCCGAAGTGCCGCAGATACGTCAGCAGCGTGGCGCAGTAGTCGGTGGCGTGCTCGGCATCGTGCGCCCGCAGGCGCTCCGCGATGCCGGTGCGCAGTTCGGCCGCGCCGCGTACGACGCCCACGAGCCGCCGCAGCACCAGCTCGGGCCGCAGCTCCTCGGTGCGGTACGCGCCCGGGTCCGCGCGCTGCTCCCGGAGGTGGTCCAGCGCGGCGTCGATGTCGCGCCGTGCCGTGAGCAGAGCGGAAAGTGCCCCGGCGGTGGGTGAGCCGACCGCGACGAACGACCGGTGCAGGCTGTGCCGGGCCCGGTCCAGGAGGTGGTCCAGCAGGACACCGGTGGACACGGACCCCGAACCGGCCGTCGGCAGCAGCACATAGACGCGGTCGCCGAGCAGGGCCGCCGCCGGTTCGTACCCCAGCGATCGGCCGTCCAGGACGGCCAGGTCCAGCAGCCGCAGCAGAGCGACACGGCGTCGGGCCGCGACGCCGGGGTCCCCCGACTCCTCGTCGCCGCGCTCCCGTACGGCCTCGGTCAGCCCGACCAGCATCGCGGGAAGACGGACGCCGCCGGACGGATCGCCCCGCCCCGACCGGCCCTCCAGCGTGGCACGCAGGGCGCGGTCACGGCTCTCCTGCTCCAGGTCGACCTGGCGGCGCAGCGCCAGCATGTGCAGCGCCGCCACTCGGGCCGCCTCCTGCAGGGTGGGCTCGCACTCGGGGACCGCGACCTCGTCGGGGAACGCGACCCACAGGGAACCGAGCACGTCCTCGCCCGCCCTGATGACCACGGCCATGCGCGGCAGATTCCCGGGCCGGTGGTGGCGTACGGCACCGTCGCTCACCCACACCTCCCGGTCCAGGTGATCGGCGAGCGCTTCCTCGGGCACCCGGCGGCCCAGGATCCCGCGCCGCCGGGTCTCGTCGATCGGCTGGTCGGGCAGGTTCGAGTAGGCGACCACGACCTGCTGCGTATCCATGATCGCCACAGCCCCGCCGACGACTCCGGCGACCGCGTTGGCCAGGGAGAACAGATCGCCGCCCCTCGTGCCACCACCGGATTCCGTGTCCGCCGGGCGTGCGGCCAGCACGGTGGTGACCAGACGCTGCACATGCGACCACGGCACCTGCGGGTCGACGGCCAGTACGGGAACCCCGGCGTCGTGGATCTGCGCCGCCACGTCCGGCGGCGGGGGAGCGGCGCACTTGACGGCGAGCGCGCACGAACTGTCCGCCGCCGTCCGAAGAGCGGCGCCCAACGCCTCACGGTTCGCGATGTCCACGCCGACGCCGAGCAGCAGATGGCCGGGCGCGGTGGTTGCGACCGCCTCCGTGCAGTCCAGCAACTCGACACTGCTGACCGGCCGTTCACCTTCACCGCCCGCGGACAGCACGCTGATGACGCCGCCTTGCAGGGCCTCCACGAGCTGATCGAGGAGCATCGCGGCCATGCCGGCCCTCCCTTTCAAGAGGTGTCGGAATCCAGATCCTCCGGCCTCCGTGAGTGTGCGCGGCGACATTGTCGCGGGCCGCGCCGCAGCGCGTGCTCGCTGCGAGTACGGCCGCATCGGCCCACGGACACCGCCATTCGAGACGGAGGTGCGACGGCGTTGTCGCGACCACCTGCTCTCACATGGCCCGCTGCTCTCACATGGCCCGCGAACTCGGCGCGTTCCGCACCTCGATGCCACAGGACGCGACCTCGGCCGGCCCTCGAACCCGACGCCATCGTCGAGTCCGGCAACGGGCCTCCTTCATGTGCCGGGCGTCTCGTCGTGGCCGCGGACGCTGAGACCGACCTTGATGCCGGTCCGACTGCCTGCCTTCCCCGGGCTGGACAGATCCGGGCAGTCGGGCCTCCGCGCTCTCTCTCAGCCGACGTGAAGGATCCGAAAGCGATCGGGTTCCGCCGGATCTCGATCAACGACTTGGATCGGCGGCCGAGCCCATTGCCAGACGCTGATGCCTGGCGTCCGGGAGAACCGGATCTGCCCGCGGGTGCCTTCGACTGCGACGCGCGGCCAGGATTCGGCGGTGCGCGCCCGGTCCGCGCCGTGAGAACGCAGCACATCGGCGAGGACGGCGACCGCGTCGTAGCCCTCGAAGGCGACGAAGGAGGGCGCTTCGGCCAGCTGCTCGCGGAGGGCCGTCTCGACTCGTGCGCCGAGTGGACTCAGCCGCTCGGGCAGGTAGCGCAGGAACGGGATCGCGGCGCTGTCGTCGCCCAGCGACGTCGCCCATTCGGCGAACTCCGGTTGCCCGGCCGGAGCGCCGATCATGATCTCGGTGAGGCGCTGGTCGCGGCGGACGGACTTGACGATCGACACCGCCGGCTCCGGGTGGCCGACCAGAAGAAGGAGGGCTGTCGCGCGATGCTCGACGAGTTCGTCGCAGACGGCCGTGGCGGTGAGCGCGCGCATGTCGAGCTCGATGACGGTGCCGCCGCGTGGAGTGAGGTAGTCCCGCAGAATGCGGGTCCCGGCAGCCCAGTAGACACTCGACTGGGTTGCGACGGCGATGCGGCGGTGGCCCGCGCCGAGGAGGAAGTCCGCGTAGACCTGCCAGCCGCGGGACTGCGGCGGGGAGAGACGCGCGACCCATTCCGTCGGCGCTTCGGTGAGCGCGTCGAGAACCGCCGACGAGCAGAGGAACGGCAGGCCGAGGGCGTCGGCCCTGGCGGCAGCGGCGCGAGCGACGACGCTGTGATACTCCCCCGCCAAGGCAGCCACGCCCAGGCGAGCCAGTTCATCCACGGCCGCCGCGGCCCTCTGGGGATCAGCCGCGGTGTCTCGGACCACCAGCTCGAGCGGTCTTCCGACGATCCCGCCGGCGTCATTGACTTCGCGAACGGCCAGCTCGAGTCCGGCGAGCAAGTGTTGGCCCGCCTCGATCCAGCCGGGCCGAGTCAGCGGAACGAGAGCGCCGATCCGGACGGAGGATCCGTCAGTCCGCTCCGCTCCAGGAGGCGATGGTGGGGTATTCATGCGTCGGCGTCTCCCGTGTGGCGATTCGGCTGCGGTTTGCCCGGATCGCGGAGTGGCAGGGCCCAGTAGTACGCGTTCATCTCATCTCGCCGTGGCGGGCCCACCCGGGTGACCATGCCGGACATTGCATCCACCACCGTCGCCGACAGGCAACCGATTATTTGTTCGCGCGCCGTGGCCGGTGAGACCGGTGACGAGCGGGAGGCGGTGCGCCC
>NZ_AEJC01000041.1 GCF_000317595.1 Streptomyces ipomoeae 91-03
ACTGCGCGAGCAACCCCGCGAGGGGGAGAGAGAAGCGCCGGCTGCTCACCCCATGTGCGGGTACGTGTAATCCGTCGGCGGCACCAACGTCTCCTTGATCGCCCGAGTCAGCGTCCACCGCATCAGATTCTGCGGCGCCCCGGCCTTGTCGTTCGTCCCCGACGCCCGCCCGCCCCCGAACGGCTGCTGCCCCACAACGGCCCCCGTCGACTTGTCGTTGATGTAGAAGTTCCCCGCCGCATAGCGAAGCTTCTCCATCGTGTACGCGGCAGCCGCCCGGTCGCCGGCGATGACGGACCCGGTCAGGGCGTAGTCGGACACGGACTCCATCTGCGTCAGCATCTCCTCGTACCGGTCGTCCTCATAGACGTACACGGCGAGGAACGGCCCGAAGTACTCCGTGGTGAAGACCTCGTTCGCCGGGTCGGTGCACTCCACGACGGTCGGCCGGACGAAATAGCCCACGGAGTCGTCGTACGACCCGCCCGCGACGACCGTGCAGGCCGGGTCGGACTTCGCACGGTCGATCGCGGCCTTGTTCTTGGCGAAGGCACGCTCGTCGATGACGGCACCGATGAAGTTGGCCAGATCGGTGACATCACCCATGGTGAGACCGTCGACCTCGGCCGCGAACTCCTCCTTGAAACCGGAGTTCCAGATCGACGCCGGGATGTACGCCCGCGATGTCGCGCTGCACTTCTGGCCCTGGTACTCGAAGGCACCACGGGTCAGGGCGGTCTTCAGCACGGCACGATCGGCGCTCGGGTGGGCGACGACGAAGTCCTTGCCGCCGGTCTCGCCGACCAGCCGCGGGTAGGACCGGTACTTCTCGATGTTGGCACCGACCGTCTTCCACAGGTACTGGAACGTCTTGGTCGAGCCCGTGAAGTGGATGCCGGCGAGATCGCGGTGCTCCAGGGCGACCTCGGACACCTCGATGCCGTCCCCGGTGACGAGGTTGATGACGCCCTTGGGCAGACCGGCCTCCTCCAGCAACCGCATGAGCAGCACGGCGGCATGGGTCTGGGTCGGCGACGGCTTCCACACCACCACGTTGCCCATCAGGGCCGGTGCCGTCGGCAGGTTGCCGGCGATCGCGCTGAAGTTGAAGGGTGTGATCGCGTAGACGAAGCCTTCCAGCGGGCGGTGGTCGAGGCGGTTCCAGACGCCCGGGGAGTTGGCCGGGGGCTGCTCGGCGAGGATCTGGCGGGCGTAGGCGACGTTGAAGCGCCAGAAGTCGACCAGTTCGCAGGGGCAGTCGATCTCGGCCTGCTGGGCGGTCTTGGACTGACCGAGCATGGTGGAGGCGGCCAGCGTCTCGCGCCAGGGACCGGCGAGCAGTTCGGCGGCGCGCAGGATGATCGCGGCGCGGTCGTCGAAGGACATCGCGCGCCAGGCGGGCGCGGCGGCGAGGGCCGCGTCGATGGCGTCCTGGGCGTCCTGCCGGGTGGCGTTGGCGTAGGTGCCGAGGCGGGCCTTGTGGTTGTGCGGCTGCACGACGTCGAAGCGCTCGCCGCCGCCCATCCTCTTCTCACCGCCGATGGTGCAGGGCAGGTCGATCGGGTTCTCGGCCAGCTCCTTCAGCTTGGCCTCCAGCCGCGCCCGCTCGGGCGAACCGGGGGCGTAGCCGTGCACCGGCTCGTTGGCGGGGGTGGGGACCTGGGTCACAGCGTCCATGGTTTCCGTAACTCCTTGACGTGAGCGGTGTCGTGAGCCGTTGTGTGCGGCCGTAGGGGGTGGCCCCAGGTGGCCCTGTGTCTGTGGGGTCATCCCTTGCCGACCATCGAGCGGACGAAGAAGCGCAGGTTCGCCGGCTTCTCGGCCAGCCTCCGCATGAAGTAGCCGTACCAGTCGGTGCCGTACGCGGTGTAGACGCGCATCCGGTGGCCCTCGGCGGCGAGTCGGAGATGTTCCTCGGTCCTGATCCCGTACAGCATCTGGAACTCGTACTCGTCGAGCTTGCGCCCGGCGCGGTGGGCGAGTTCCTGGGCGATGGAGATGAGGCGGGGGTCGTGGGACCCGATCATCGGATACCCGTCTCCCTCCATGAGGATGCGCAGGATCCGTACGTACGCCTTGTCGATCTCGGCCTTCTGCTGGAAGGCGACGGAGGCGGGCTCCTTGTACGCGCCCTTCACCAGCCGTACGCGACTGCCGTTCGCGGCGAGCCGGCGGGCGTCGTCCTCGGTGCGGAAGAGATAGGCCTGGATGACACAGCCGGTCTGCGGGAAGTCGCGGCGCAGTTCGTCGTGGATGGCGAACATCGAGTCGAGGGTGGTGTGGTCCTCCGCGTCGAGCGTGACCGTCGTACCGATCGCGGCGGCGGCCTCGACGACCGGCCGCACGTTGGCGAGGGCCAGGTCGTGGCCGCCCTTGAACGCGGGGGTGGGCCCGGAGGGCCCTTCGAACAGGGTGGTGGTGGGCGACGGGAGGGCCTGCCCGAAGAGGGACAGCTTGACCGACATCTCGGCGCGCTCGCCGAGTTCGAGCCCCGCCAGCCGGTCGATCAGGGCGAGGTAGGCGTCGCGGGCGGCGGTGGCCTGCTCGGGGCGGGTGATGTCCTCGCCGACGACGTCCATGGTCACCTCCAGGCCCTTGCCGGTGAGGTCCTGGATGACGGGGACGATGTCGTCGACGGTCTCGCCGGGGATGAAACGGTCGACGACCTGCTTGGTCACGGGCGCCGCCGAGATCAGGCGTCGCATCCGGTCGCTGCGCGACGCGGCGAGAATCACGGGACCCAGCACGGGGCACCTCCAGAGCAGGACCAAGGGGGCCGTACCCGATCTTTCTCAACCCTTCGGGTACGGCACGGAGAACCACCGTGAAACCTAAGGATCCCTCCGATCGTCGGCCATCGACAGCTGTCACGCATCCGTGCCCTGGATCTCAGACATCTGTATGAAGCGCATGCGAAATTGCGGGAGAATGCCTGCGTGGCGGTGGTTTTCCAGGCGGGCGCGGGCCATCGCGACGGCGGTGGCGGTGGCGGCGACAGCGGGCGCAGGCGGCGACGGTGATGGCGGTGGCGGTGGCGGCGGCGGCGGCGATGACGGTGGCGGACACAGTCGGTAGCGGTGGTGACGGTGACCGGCGCGAGCGGTAACGGTGGCGGCGGGCGCGGGGAGTACCAGGAGCTCGTCGACGAGATCTCGGGGCTGCTCGGTGCCCCGGCGACGCTGGAGAACCGTGACTTCGAGCTGATCGCCTTCGGCGCGTACGACAGTGAGGGCGACCTCGATCCATCGGCCCTGGACCCGGTGCGCACCCGCTCGATCCTCACCCGGCGCTCCACCCCGGCGGTGCGGGAGTGGTTCGAGGGCTTCGGCATCACCCGGGCGACCGCCCCGGTCCGTATCCCGCCGACCCCGGAGGCGGGGGTCCTGCGGGGCCGTATCTGTCTCCCGGTACGGCATCGGGGTGTCGTCCTCGGCTACGTCTGGCTGCTGGACGGCGACCCGGGCCCCACGGACGCGCAGTTGTCCGCCGCCATGGCGGTCGCCTCCCGTATCGGCGCCCT
>NZ_AEJC01000042.1 GCF_000317595.1 Streptomyces ipomoeae 91-03
TCCGGGGACGGCCCGTCCCGGCTGAAGCTGGAGAAGTTCATCCGCACCCACCTCGTCTTCAACGCCGCCGACGTCCCCGACTCCGTGATCGACGCCCGCTTCGAGGCGAGCATCGACCCGGAGGTCGTCGCGGCCCCGCCGCTGCGCCGTCCGTCCGGCCCGAACGCGCTGCGCACGCTGTGGAGGATGGACTTCACCCGCGACGCCCGCCTGTCCCGGCTGCCCGTACCGACGCTGGTGCTCTGGGGCGCGGCCGACAGGGTCAACCGGCCGTCCGGCGGCCGGATG
This sequence comes from Streptomyces ipomoeae 91-03, assembly GCF_000317595.1. GTDB lineage: Bacteria > Actinomycetota > Actinomycetes > Streptomycetales > Streptomycetaceae > Streptomyces > Streptomyces ipomoeae. The sequence continues at coordinate 289 of NZ_AEJC01000042.1, forward strand.
CTGGCCGACCGCATGCCCAACTGCGACCTGTACGAGGTCGCCAACACCGGGCACTGGGTGCAGTTCGAACGCGCCGAACTGTTCAACCGGGTCTGCGCCGACTTCCTGGCGGGCCGCCGATGAGCACGTCCAAGGCGTACGACGAGCATGACGCGTACGACGCCCCGTCCGTCTTCGGCGCGGTCCACCTCGGCTACATCGTCATCGAGACGAATCGCTTCACCGACTGGCGCCGCTTCGGCGCCGACGCCATCGGCATGCACCACGACGACCTCGGCACCGGTCTGATGCGCTTCCGCCTCGACGACCACGAGTGCCGCTTCCTGCTGCGGCGCGGCCCCGCCGAGGACGTCGTCGCCACCGGCTGGCACCTCGACGACCACACCACCTTCGAGCGGATCGAGGCCCGCGTACGCGCCCACGGCGTCCCCGTGATCGAGGGCACCGAAGAGGAGGCGAAGCAGCGCGGAGTCGAACGTCTGCTGCGCTTCCCCGGCCCCAAGGGCATCACCCAGGAGATCTACACCATCCCGGTGAGGTCGGCCGAACCCCTGCGGATGCTCGCCTCCGGCTGGGTCACCGGCGATTCCGGCATGGGCCATGTCGCGATCACCTCGGCCAGACCCGCCCTGACGCGCGGCTACTTCAACACCGTCTTCGACGCCCGCCTCACCGACTACATCGACGAGACGATCGGCGGCGTCAAGCTCAAGATCCGCTTCCTGCGCGTCAACGAACGCCACCACTCCATCGCGATCGCCGCCGTCCAGGGCCTGCCCGTCGACCCGATCCGCACCCGCGTCCAGCACCTCAACACCCAGGTGGCCACGCTGGACGACCTGGCCCGCAGCTACGACCGCGTCCACGAACTCGGCTTCGACATGGCCCTCTCCGTGGGGCAGCACACCAACGACAAGGAACTCTCCTACTACGCCCGCACCCCCTCGGGCTTCGAGTGGGAGGTCGGCTGGAACCCCATAGTCATCGACGAGACCACCTGGGAACCCACCACCCACCAGGGCATCAGCATCTGGGGCCACACCCCGGTCGGCCGGACGATCGTCGACAAACTGACCCAGTTCCGCCTGGCCGCCCGCTCCCTGGCCCACCCCGAGAGGACGGTCCCGGCCCTGAGCGGCGCCGGTATCCCCGACGATTGAGGTTGTACTGAAGCCACAAGGCTTCTGAGGTTGTACTGAAGCTACAAGGCGCCCCTCTCATTGGGCCGCCCCGCGCGCAGCGCCCGCGACAGCCCCAGGGCCGCCGTCCGTACCGCCGGGGCCAGTTGGGCGGGGCGGAAACGGTCGCGCGGTACGGCCACCGACAGGGCCGCCGCCGCGATCGGCCCGTCGAAGACGGGCGCCGCGATGCAACTGACCCCCGGCGCGGCCTCCTGCTCCTCGTAGGCGAGCCCCGACACCTGGGCCTGCTCGACGGCGGTGCGCAGCCGGTTCGGATCGGTGATCGAGTACGGGGTGAGGCTGGGCAGCGGCCCGGCCAGCACCTCCTCGGTGAGTTCCGCCCCGGAGAACGCCAGCAGCGCCTTGCCGACACCGGTGCAGGTCAGCGGGAGACGGCCCCCGATGCGGGAGGGCAGCCGGAGCGGGTCGTGGCCGTGGATGCGTTCGACGTAGACCACGTCATGGCCCTCGCGCACCCCCAGGTGCACGGTCTCGTGCGTGGCCTCGAACAGATCCTGCAGGAACGGCAGCGCCGTCTCGCGCAGATCATGGCGGCGCGGCACCAGCGAGCCGAGCTCGAACAGCTTTCCGCCGAGCCGGTAGACGTCCTCCTCCCGCTCCAGCCACCCCAGACGGACCAGATCCGCGCACACCCGGAAGACCGTCGACTTGGCCAGCCCGGACCGCTCCGCCAGTTCCGTCAGGCGGAACGAGCCGCTGTCCGGGCGGAAGCAGTCCAGGATGGCCGTTGCCTTGTCCAACATATTTCCGGCGTCACTGTTCCGTGTCACGGAACAAACTTTGCCTGATTGTCGGCGTGACGCCTATACCTGGTCCACGGCCGACAGGCCCGAGGCCGCGATTCCACCGCCCCTTCCACCGCCCTTCCACCACCCGTCCCCGCCTTCCGCAGGAGGTCCTCCCATGTCCGCAGCACCGCACCGGACGCGTCCGCAGGGGTGTCCGTCATGAGCCGTACCAAGGTTGCCGTCATCGGCTCCGGCAACATCGGCACCGACCTGATGATCAAGGTCCTGCGGCTCTCCGACTCCCTGGAGATGGCTGCCATGGTCGGCATCGACCCCGAGTCCGACGGCCTGGCCCGTGCCCGCCGGCTGAAGGTCGCCACCACCCACGAGGGCGTCGAAGGGCTGCTGAGGCTCGACGAGTTCGCCGACGTACGCATCGTCTTCGACGCCACCTCCGCGGGCGCCCACCGCCACAACGACCAGGTGCTGCGCGCCGCCGGCCGCACGGTGGTCGACCTGACCCCGGCCGCCCTCGGCCCGTATGTCGTGCCCCCGGTCAACGCGGACGCGCATCTGGACGCCGACAACGTCAACATGGTCACCTGCGGCGGCCAGGCCACCATCCCGATCGTCGCCGCCGTGGGCGCCGTGACCCCCGTGCACTACGGCGAGATCGTCGCCTCGATCTCCTCGCGCTCGGCCGGCCCCGGCACCCGCGCCAACATCGACGAGTTCACCGAGACCACGTCCGCCGCCATCGAGAAGGTCGGCGGCGCCGCCCGGGGCAAGGCCATCATCATCCTCAACCCCGCCGAGCCCCCGCTGATCATGCGGGACACCGTGCACTGCCTGGTCGGCGACTGCGACGACACGGCGGTCGCCGCCTCGGTGGAGGAGATGGTCGCCCGGGTCCAGACGTATGTGCCGGGCTACCGCCTCAAGCAGAAGGTCCAGTTCGACCGGGTCGCCGCCGACGACCCCCTGCGCCTGCTGCTGCCGGCCGACTCCCGTGCCGGTACGGCCACCCGCGTCTCGGTGTTCCTGGAGGTCGAGGGCGCCGCCCACTACCTCCCCGCCTACGCCGGGAACCTCGACATCATGACCTCGGCCGCCCTGCGCACCGCCGAACGCATGGCCGCACACCGCTTCACGGAGGTGGCATCCCGATGACCGCGCCCACGCCCCAGACGACCCGCCTCTACGTCCAGGACGTGACCCTCCGGGACGGCATGCACGCCATACGGCACCGCTACACCGTCGAGCAGGCCCGCACCATCGCCGCCGAGCTGGACGCCGCCGGGGTCACCGCCGTCGAGATCGCCCACGGCGACGGCCTGTCCGGGTCCAGCGTCACCTACGGCGTCGGCGCCCACACCGACTGGGAGTGGATCGAGGCGGTCTGCGACGCCGTACGCCAGGCGATCCCCACGACCCTGCTGCTGCCCGGCATCGGCACCGTCCACGACCTCAAGCAGGCGCACTCCCTCGGCATCCGCTCGGTGCGCGTCGCCACCCACTGCACCGAGGCCGACATCTCCGCCCAGCACATCGCCGCCGCCCGCGAGCTGGGCATGGACGTCGCCGGGTTCCTGATGATGTCCCACATGGCCGAACCCGCCGAACTCGCCCGCCAGGCCAAGCTGATGGAGTCCTACGGCGCGCAGTGCGTCTACGTCACCGACTCCGGCGGCCGGCTCACCATGGACGGTGTACGCGACCGCTTCCGCGCCTACCGCGAAGTCCTCTCCCCGGAGACCGAGTTGGGCATCCACGCCCACCACAACCTCGCCCTCGGCGTCGCCAACAGCGTCGTCGCGGTCGAGAACGGCGCGACCCGGGTCGACGCCTCGCTCGCCGGGCAGGGCGCCGGGGCGGGCAACTGCCCGCTGGAGGCGTTCATCGCGGTCGCCGACCTCATGGGCTGGGAACACGGCTGCGATCTGTTCCCCCTCATGGACGCCGCCGACGACATCGTCCGCCCCCTCCAGGACCGCGACGTACGCGTCGACCGCGAAACGCTCACCCTCGGCTACGCCGGCGTCTACTCCAGCTTCCTCCGCCACGCCGAAGCCGCCGCGGCCCGCTACGGCCTCGACACCCGCGCCGTCCTCGTCGAGGTCGGCCGCCGCAAGCTGGTCGGCGGCCAGGAGGACATGATCACCGACATCGCCCTGGACCTGGCTGCGGCCCGGGACGCGGTGACGGCCTGACGGACGACGAGAGCGGCCGGAGTCCCGCGCCCGAGCGGTCGGGGGAG
>NZ_AEJC01000043.1 GCF_000317595.1 Streptomyces ipomoeae 91-03
TCCCTCTTCGTGTTTCCGTCCGTGTCGGAACGCTGTGTCAGTCCCGGTGGGACGGTCTGTCAGTCGTGCCAGGCGCCGAGCTCGTCCAGGCGGGCCTGGACGAGTTCGAAGAGGCCGGGTGGGGCCGCGATGGTCAGGTCGGGTGAGAGGGGCTCTGAGGGGCGGCCACCGGTCAGGGCGCCCGCCTCCCGGGCGATGAGGTCGCCGGCCGCGTAGTCCCAGGCGTTCAGGCCGCGCTCGTAGTACGCGTCGAGGCGGCCCACGGCCACGTCGCACAGGTCGATCGCCGCCGAGCCCCCGCGGCGGATGTCGCGCACGTGGGGGATCAGCTCGCGCAGCACGTCGGCCTGCCTGGCCCGGCGCTCGGCGCGATAGCCGAAGCCGGTGCCGACGAGGGCCAGCCCCAGCTCCGGGGCGGGGCGCACGCGCGCGGGGCGGTCGTTGACGTACGCGCCCTGGCCCAGGACCGCCCGGTAGGTCTCGCCGCGCATCGGGGCGTGGACCACGCCGACAACCGTCTCGTCGTCCACCCGGGCCGCGATGGACACGGCCCAGCTCGGCAGGCCGTACAGGTAGTTCACCGTGCCGTCGATGGGGTCGATCACCCACTGGACGCCGTTGGAACCCTCGACGCTGGCGCCCTCCTCGCCGAGCACGCCGTCCTGCGGTCGGCGCTCGGCCAGCAGGCCGGTGATCAGCTTCTCGGAGGCGACGTCCATCTCGGTGACGACGTCGACCGAGCTGGACTTGGTGGCGGCCACACCGAGGTCGTCGGGTCGACCGTCACGCAGGAAGGTCCCCGCGCGGTGGGCGGCGTCGAGGGCTATGGCGAGCAGTTCGGCGTACAACCCGTCCTGCTGCTCCGGCTGGTCTGTCACAGTGCTCCTCACGCGTACGGGCTGTCGGCGCCCGCGGCGGCGGGCTGCGGGGCGCGGGCCGGGCAGCAGCCCACCGGGCACAGGTTGTGGCTCGCGCCGAGTGCGCCCAGGGCGCAGGGGGTCACGTCCTGGCCCCGCTCGACCGCCGCGCGCTCCAGGACCAGGTCGCGGATGGCGGCGGCGAACCTCGGGTCGGCGCCCACGGTGGCCGAGCGGCGCACCGGCAGGCCCAGCTCCTCGCCCTTGGCCATGGCCTCGGTGTCGAGGTCGTACAGGACCTCCATGTGGTCCGAGACGAACCCGATGGGCGCCATCACGACGGCCGGGGCCCCGGCCTTGTGCAGCTCCTCCAGGTGGTCGCAGATGTCCGGCTCCAGCCACGGGATGTGCGGGGCGCCGGAGCGGGACTGGTAGACGAGCTGCCAGGGGTGGTCGACGCCGGTGCGCTCGCGCACGGCGTCGGCGATGAGCCCGGAGACGTCCAGATGCTCCGCGACGTACGCGCCGCCGTCCCCGTGCTCCTCGACCGGGCCGGAGGTGTCCGCCGAGGCGTTCGGGATGGAGTGGGTGCAGAAGGCGATGTGGGCGCCGTCCCGGACGTCCTCGGGGAGGTCGGCGAGTGACTTCAGGACACCGTCGATCATGGGCTCCAGGAAGCCCGGGTGGTTGAAGTAGTGCCGGATCTTGTCGATCCTCGGCAGTTCCAGCCCCTCGGCCTCCAGGGCGGCCAGCGACTCGGCCAGGTTCTCGCGGTACTGGCGGCAGCCCGAGTACGAGGCGTACGCGCTGGTGGCGAGGACCAGGATGCGGCGGCGGCCGTCGGCGACCATCTCGCGCAGGGTGTCGGTCAGGTAGGGCGCCCAGTTGCGGTTGCCCCAGTAGATCGGCAGATCCACGCCGTTCTCCGCGAAGTCCTTGCGGAGCGCGTCGAGCAGGGCGCGGTTCTGGTCGTTGATGGGGCTGACCCCGCCGAACAGGAAGTAGTGCTGCCCGACTTCCTTGAGGCGTTCCTTGGGGATGCCGCGCCCCCGCGTCACGTTCTCCAGGAACGGGACCACGTCGTCCGGGCCCTCCGGGCCGCCGAACGAGAGCAGGAGCAGGGCGTCGTAGGGGGTGGCGTCGTGCGCTTGTGGCATGACTCAGATCCTGCCACCCGGCGCCGACAACCGGGATCCCGGCCCATGCCCGAGAGTGACTTAGGGTCACCTGACCCGTAAGCTGTATCGGCTCACTTGACGCCTTACAGCATCTCTAGGGGGCGTTTCCCGCACGTCCCGCACCCATCGGAGACCTCCGTGCCCAGCCCCTATGCCGCCCTGTTCACCGCTCCAGGCACCAGGGCCTTCACCGTCGCCGGTCTCCTCGGCCGGATGCCGCTGTCGATGATGGGCATCGGCGTGGTCACGATGATCTCCCAGTTGACCGGGCGCTACGGCCTCGCGGGCGCCCTGTCCGCGACCATCGCGCTGTCCGCCGCCGTGCTCGGCCCGCAGATCTCCCGTCTGGTGGACCAGTACGGGCAACGGCGGGTGCTGCGCCCGGCGACGCTCTTCGCGCTGGCCGCGGCGGCGGGGCTGCTGTTCGCCGCGCACTACGGGTGGCCGGACTGGGTGCTGTACGTCTGCTCGGCCGGCATCGGCTGTGTGCCGAGCCTCGGCGCGATGACCCGTGCGCGCTGGGCGGCGCTCTACCGGGGCACCCCGCAGCTGCACACGGCGTACTCGTTCGAGTCGGTCGTCGACGAGATCTGCTTCATCTTCGGGCCGATCATCTCCATCGGGCTGTCCACCGCGTGGTTCCCGGAGGCCGGGCCGCTGCTCGCCGGGGGCTTCCTCGCGGCCGGTGTCTTCTGGCTGACCGCCCAGCGCGCCACCGAGCCGGGGCCGCACCCGCGCGAGCGGCACGACAAGCGCGGTTCGGCTCTGCGGTCGCCCGGACTGCGGGTCCTGGTGGCCACCTTCGTGGCGACCGGGGCGATCTTCGGGGCCGTCGACGTGGTCACCGTGGCCTTCGCCGAGGAGCAGGGCCACAAGGCCGCGGCGAGCGTGGTCCTGGCGATCTACGCGGCCGGTTCCTGTCTTGCGGGCATCGTCTTCGGGCTGCTGCGTTTCTCGGGCGCCGCGGAGCTTCGATGGCTGCTGGGCGTGTGCGGCATGGCCGTGAGTATGATCCCCCTCCTACTGGTCGGAAACTTGCCGTTTCTGGCCGTGGCGCTCTTCGTCGCCGGCCTGTCCATCGCACCCACGATGATCACGACGATGGCCCTGATCGAGGAGCACGTACCACGCGCGCAACTGACCGAGGGCATGACCTGGGTGAGCACCGGCCTCGCGGTCGGCGTCGCGCTCGGCTCCTCCGTGTCCGGCTGGGTGATCGACGCAGCCGGGGCGAAGGCCGGGTACGGGGTTCCGGCGGTGTCCGGAGCCGTCGCGGCCACGGTCGGTTTCCTCGGGTACCGCCGGCTGCGCAGGCCGGCACCGGATCGGGGAGGGCCCCATGAGCACCACAGTGATCGGCAAGAGCGGCACGTGGCGTAACTGGGCGGGTAACGTCACCGCCCGGCCCGTACGGGAGGTCACCCCGGCCACCGTCGAGGAACTCGCCGCGGCCGTACGGAAGGCCGCCGAGGACGACCTCAGGGTGAAGGCTGTCGGTACGGGGCACTCCTTCACGGCCGCCGCCGCGACCGACGGCGTATTGATCCGCCCTCAACTGCTGACCGGCATCCGCAAGATTGACCGTGACGCCATGACCGTCACGGTGGGTGCCGGCACCCCGCTCAAGAGACTCAATGTCGCGCTCGCGCGCGAGGGGCTGTCGCTCACGAACATGGGCGACATCATGGAGCAGACGGTCTCCGGCGCCACCAGCACCGGCACGCACGGCACCGGGCGCGACTCGGCCTCGATCGCCGCCCAGATACGGGGACTTGAGCTGGTGACGGCCGACGGCTCGGTCCTCACCTGTTCCGAGACGGAGAACCCTGATGTCTTCGCGGCGGCCCGGGTCGGCATCGGCGCCCTGGGCATCGTCACCGCGATCACCTTCGCCGTGGAGCCGATCTTCCTGCTGACGGCGCGCGAGGAGCCGATGCCGTTCGAGAAGGTGCTGGCCGAGTTCGACGAACTCCACGCCGAGAACGAGCACTTCGAGTTCTACTGGTTCCCGCACACCGGCAACACCAACACCAAGCGCAACAACCGCAGCGCGGGCCCCGAGAAGCCCGTACCTCAGCTGAGCGGCTGGTTCGAGGACGAGTTCCTCTCCAACGGTGTCTTCCAGGTGGCCAACTGGGTCGGGCAGGCGGTTCCCGCCACCATCCCGACGATCGCGCAGATTTCCAGCCGCGCCCTGTCCGCGCGGACCTACACCGACATCCCTTACAAGGTCTTCACGTCTCCGCGCCGAGTGCGTTTCGTGGAGATGGAGTTCGCCGTGCCGCGCGAGGCCCTGGTGGACACGCTGCGTGAACTCAAGGCGATGGTGGACCGTTCGAGACTGCGCGTCAGCTTCCCCGTGGAGGTCCGCACCGCCCCGGCCGACGACATCACGCTCTCCACCGCCTCCGGTCGCGAGAGCGCGTACGTGGCCGTGCACATGTTCAAGGGCACGCCCTATCAGGCGTACTTCACGGCCGCCGAGCGGATCTTCATCGCGCACGAGGGACGGCCGCACTGGGGCAAGGTGCACACGCGCGACACGGACTACTTCTCCAAGGTCTATCCGCGCTTCGGCGAGTTCACTGCTCTGCGTGACCGGCTCGATTCCGAACGGCGGTTCCAGAACGACTACTTGCGCCGAGTGCTGGGGGCGTAGCCGGAGCAGGGGGTTCCGGTGATCGTGTGAAGCGTCCCCCTCCCCGTGGTCGCGAAGAGGGCTGTTCCGGCGGCCGATTGCCGTCATCCAGGAGAAGTCGAGCGGCGTGCCGATCCACGCAAGTGGCCCGAATGGAGTACTGTTGCGAGCCCTGGGTCCGGACTCCCGCCAGGGTGTCCGGGGCCTTCGAGGACCGCCGGGAGGGGGATCGTTGCACAGGGTGATGAGGTTCGTCACTTAGCGTTGCGAATAGGTAACCGTGCCATAACGGCGGCCTCGGGCCCACGCCCGACACGCCGGGCAACTCGGCAAGGTTGTGGCAGGCTGCACCCGGGCAGGCCACACTCGACTAGCGGAAGCAGCGACGCACGTGACGTCGGCAGGCACCACCCGGGAGGTCCCCATGCCCGAACTGCGTGTCGTGGCCGTCTCCAATGACGGCACACGGCTGGTGCTGAAGGCTGCCGATTCCACGGAGTACACGCTGCCGATCGACGAGCGGCTGCGTGCCGCCGTGCGCGGGGATCGGCCGCGCCTCGGCCAGATCGAGATCGAGGTCGAGAGCCATCTCCGCCCCCGCGACATCCAGGCGCGTATACGTGCGGGCGCCACGGCGGAAGAGGTCGCGCAGCTCGCAGGCATCCCCGTCGATCGCGTACGCCGTTTCGAGGGTCCCGTACTGGCCGAGCGCGCCTTCATGGCGGAGCGGGCCCGGAAGACCCCTGTGCGCCGTCCCGGCGAGAACGCCGCCGGGCCCCAGCTCGGTGAGGCCGTCCAGGAGCGGCTGCTGATCCGGGGGGCGGAGAAGGACACCGTCCAGTGGGACTCGTGGCGTCGCGACGACGGCACCTGGGAGGTCCTGCTGGTGTACCGGGTCGCGGGCGAGCCGCACTCGGCGAGCTGGACGTACGACCCGCCCCGTCGGCTCGTGCAGGCCGTCGACGACGAGGCGCGTTCCCTGATCGGCGAGTCCGACGACCTCGGGACGCCCGAGCCGAGCTTCCCGTTCGTGCCGAGGATCGCGCGGCTGCCGCGCGATCGCCCTATGGACCGTCAGGCGGAACGTCCCGTCCTGCCCGCGGTGCCCGAGTCCGACGAGGAGGGCGTGAGCGAGCGCGACTCGCTCACCAGCATCCTCGAAGCCGTACCGAGCTACCGGGGCGACCTGGTGGTGCCCGAACTGCCCTCCGCGGAGCCGCAGGAGGAGTCCGTCGACGAAGCGGTGGAGGAGGAGTCCGCGGCGCCCGCGGCCTCGGCCGGCTCCGCCTACGCGGACGTCCTCATGCCGCCGCGGTCGGTCAACGGCCACCGTGACCGGCTGATCGGCGCCACCGATCGGCAGGCCGAGGCCGACGGTGTCCGGCCGGGCCGTCGCGCGGCGGTGCCGAGCTGGGACGAGATCGTGTTCGGTACGCGACGCAAGAAACAGGAGTAGCAGGGCCAGGACGGTGTGCGGGGCCGGTCGTTTCCGTAG
>NZ_AEJC01000044.1 GCF_000317595.1 Streptomyces ipomoeae 91-03
GACATCTGTCATCCGGCACACAGGACCACCGACACTGCCGGGCGCCGGCCCTCCGCGGTCACCCTGGATCGCATGACGACAACAGCCACGACACCGGCGGTGACCGCCACCCCGGTGGTCGGTTTCGACCAGGTCGGCAAGAGCTACGGGAACGTACGGGCCGTGGACGGCCTGTCGCTCACCCTGCACCCGGGCGAGACCGTGGCCCTGCTGGGCCCGAACGGGGCGGGCAAGTCCACCACCCTCGACCTCCTGCTGGGCCTCAGGCGCCCGGACACCGGCACGGTCCATGTCTTCGGCACGAGCCCGCGCGAGGCGATCGTCGCCGGGCGTGTGGGCGCCATGCTGCAGTCCGGCGGCCTGATGGACGAGGTCACGGTCGCCGAGTTGGTCCGGCTCGCCTGCGCCCTGCACCCGAGGCCGTACCCGGTCTTCGAGGTGCTGGCCCGCGCCGGCATCACCCAGATCGCCGACCGCAAGGTCGACAAGCTCTCCGGCGGCCAGGCCCAGCGCCTCCGCTTCGCGCTCGCCACGGCCGGCGACAGCGACCTGATCGTCCTGGACGAGCCCACCACCGGCATGGACGTCACCACCCGCCAGGCCTTCTGGGCCACCATGCGCGAACAGGCCGACCAGGGCCGCACCGTCCTCTTCGCCACCCACTACCTCGAAGAGGCCGACGCCGTCGCCGACCGCGTACTCGTCCTGCACCGGGGCCGGTTGCTGGCCGACGGCACCGCCGCCGAGATCAAGGCGAAGGCGGGCGCACGAAGGATCTCCTTCGACGTGCACGGCGAGTTCGACGAGAGCGCCCTGCGCGCCCTCCCCTTCCTCACCACCTTCGACGTGTCCCACAGCGGCTCCGCCACGGGGACCGCCCGTACCCTCCGCATCCAGTCCACCGACGCCGACGCGACCGTCCACGCCCTGTACGGCCTCGGCCTCTACCCCCGCAACCTCGAAGTCACCGGCCTCGGCCTGGAGCAGGCCTTCGTCGCGATCACCGCCGCAGAGGAGGCGAAGACCAAGTGAGCAACGCGTTCGCCTCACGGAGCCTGATCAGGCTGGAACTCACCCGCGCCCTGCGCAACCGCAAGTTCCTGTTCTTCTCGGTGCTCTACCCGTCGATCCTGTTCCTGCTCATCGCGGGCAGCGCCGACGGCACCAAGAAGATCGACGGGATGGGCCTGACCCTCCCGACGTACATGATGGTCTCCATGGCCTCCTTCGGCGCCCTCACCGCCGTCCTGACGGGCAACAGCGAGCGCATCGCCAAGGAGCGGGAGGGCGGCTGGGTACGGCAGCTGCGGCTGACGACGCTGCCCGGCCACGGCTACGTCCTCGCGAAGACGGCCGGCTCGGCCGTGGTCAGCCTGCCGTCGATCGTGGTCGTCTTCGTCGTCGCCGCGGTGGTGAAGGACGTACGTCTGGACGCCTGGCAGTGGCTCGCCCTGACCGGGGCGATCTGGGCCGGCAGCCTCGTCTTCGCCGCGCTCGGCGTGGCCCTCGGCTATCTCGCGAGCGGCGACGCGGTCCGCCCGATCACGATGATCACCTACTTCGGGCTGTCCATCCTCGGCGGCCTGTGGATGCCGACCACGACCTTCCCGACCTGGTTGCAGGACATGGCCGAATGGGTGCCCACACACGCGTACGCTGCCCTGGGACAAGCGATCGAGCAGAGCCAGGCCCCCCATGCCAAGGACATCGCCGTCCTCGCCGTCTTCTTCGCCCTGTTCACCGGCGGCGCGGCCTGGCTGTACCGGAAGGACACGCTGAAGGCGTGAGCGGCGTCGGCATCGGGCAGCGCCCGCGGAATCGCAGGCAGAAGGCCGTCAAGTTCCTCTGGGTCGGGATCTGGCTCGCCTACCTGAGCGCGCCGGTGGGTGACCTGCTGCACGGCGGGCACAGCGACGGCGTCGTCGTCCTCGGCTGGATCGGCCTGGTCGCCTTCGTCGCCTGGTACTTCGCCCTGATCTTCCGCACCGGACGCGGCGAGACCGAGGGCGTGGTGCTCGGCTCGCTGGCGGTCCTGGCCACCCAGTCGACCGTCCTCGCCCTCACTCTGGGCCGCGAGTGGCTCGTCCTGTTCGTGTACGTGGCGATCTGCTCCGGCGCCGCCCTGCCGTTCCGCCTGGCCCGCTGGACCATCCCGGCCGTGTCCGTCCTGCTGACCGGGGTCGCCCTCGCGATCCCCGGCGGCGCGTCGTTCCTGGCGGGACTGCTCTTCCCGGCCCTCCTCGGCGGCTTCTCCATGACCGGCGTACGCGAGCTCATCCGCACGACCATAGAGCTGCGCGAGGCGCGTGCCACGGTCGCCCAACTGGCCGCCAACGAGGAACGGTTGCGCCTCGCCCGCGACCTGCACGACCTGCTGGGGCACTCGCTGTCGCTGATCACGCTGAAGAGCGAACTCGCGGGCCGGATGCTCCCGGCGCACCCCGATAAGGCGGCCCAGCAGGTCGCCGACATCGAGCAGGTCAGCCGCCAGGCCCTGGTCGACGTACGGGCGGCGGTGTCGGGCTATCGCCGCCCCCGCCTGTCCGCCGAGCTGGCGGGCGCCAAGGTCGCGCTGACGGCGGCCGGGGTCACCGCCGACCTGCCCGCCGAACCCGATCTCACCGACCTCGCCGACGTCCCCGAGACCAGCGAGTCCGCCCTCGCCTGGGCCCTGCGCGAGGCCGTCACCAACGTCGTACGGCACAGCGGCGCCCGCCGCTGCACGGTCGGACTCGTCCATCGCCAGACCCTCGACGGCCCCGTCATCGAACTCACCGTGGAGGACGACGGAACGGGCGGCAAGGACAACTCCACCGGCATGGCGCAGGGCCCGGGCAACGGTCTGACAGGCCTGGCCGAGCGCCTCCAGAAGGCGGGCGGCACCCTGGATGCGGGCCCGTCCCGACATGGCTTCCGCCTGGTCGCCCGCGCTCCTGCCACTCCCGGTCCCCACGTAGGATCCGGCCCATGAGCAGCCGCACGATCAAGGTCCTCCTGGCCGAGGACCAGTCGATGGTCCGCGAGGCCCTGGCCGCCCTGCTCGGCCTGGAGGACGACATCGAGGTGGTCGCCCAGGTGGCCCGGGGCGACGAGGTCCTGGCGGCGGCCCGCGCACACGATGTCGACGTGGCCCTCCTCGACATCGAGATGCCGGGCGCCACGGGCATCGAGGCGGCGGCCCGGCTCCACGAGGCACTCCCGGCCGTCAAGCTGGTCGTCCTCACCACCTTCGGCCGCCCCGGCCACCTCCGCAGCGCCATGGAGGCCGGCGCCGACGCCTTCCTGGTCAAGGACGCCCCCGCCGCGCAACTGGCCGAGGCCGTACGCAAGGTCCTGGCAGGGGAACGGGTCATCGACCCCACGCTCGCGGCAGCCGCCCTGGCCGACGGCGCGAACCCCCTGACCGACCGCGAACGCGAGGTACTCCGAGCAGCGGCCGACGGCTCCACGAACGCGGAGCTGGCGGCGAGCCTGCACCTCTCCCAGGGCACGGTCCGCAACTACCTGTCGACGGCGATCCAGAAACTGGCGGCGAGGAACAGAACGGAGGCGGTACGGATAGCAAGGGAGAAGGGCTGGTTGTGAGTGGTACGGGCCGGCCACGAAGGGGAGGGCCGGGCCTGTGACCGCCGGCCAGGGGCCGCAAGGGCGGGGGCGCGGGACCGTGACACCGCTACGGCGAACAGGCGCCCTCAGTTCAGCAGGGCCCGCGCCGCATCAGCCTGCCTCCGCACCCTCTCCGCAGCCCCCTCGTCCACCCCCGCCACCACATCCGCATACGCCTCCAACTCAGCCGCCCCCCGAACGAAATCCCCTCGCCGCACAAGCAACTGCGCCCACTCGTACCGCAACCGAGCCGGATGCGAGGGCAGCGCCAGCGACAACTCCAGAGCCCAGAGCGACACATCCGACCGCTCGGGCCGCGCCGCGGCCCAGGCCCGTACGTTGTTGAGGATCCGCAAGACCACGTCCAACGGATCGGCGGGGCTCAGCATCGAAGGATCCAGCGGCCCCCCGGTCGCCCCGGCGACCAGCATCTCCGCGTCGCTCCCACTGAGCACCCGCCCCCCGTCGAAGGGATCGGCGAGCACCTGCCCGGAGGGATCCGGCTCCGGCGTCCCGAACCCCACCACGAAGTGCCCCGGCAACGCGACCCCGTACACATGGGCCCCCGCCCGCCGGGCGACCTCCATCCACACCACGGACAACAGGATCGGCAGCCCCCGCCGCCGCGTGAGCACATGGTGCAGCAGCGACGACTCCAGCCGCTGATAGTCCGCCGGGGTGCCATGGAACCCGTACCGCTCCCCGAGCAGCTCGCCCAGGGCGACGGCCCACGCCCTGGCCCCACCCGGCCGGAACGGCAGCTGCCCGGCGAGCCGGTCCAGCTCGATCTGCGCGGCGTCGATCCCGGCCTCGTCCAGCGAGGCGTCCCCGGCCGCCCCCACGAGCAGGCACAGCGCGGCCAGATCGGGCCGCTCGGCCCGCGCCTCCTCCGCGAACCGCCGCCGCACCTCGGCGGCCCGCTCCGGCTCGGGCGGGTGCGGGCCACGCAGAGCGGGGTTGTGCCCCATCACGACGGCCACCGGTAGTGGTGGTACGCGTGATGCACGGCGAACCCCATCCCCGCGTACAACCCCCGGGCGCCCACGTTCTCCAGCTCCACCTGCAGCCACCCCGCCGAGGCTCCCTCCTCCAGCGCCCGCTGGGCCAGCGCCGCCATCACCTTCGTGGCGAGCCCCTGCCGACGCCGCGCCGGATCGACCTCCACGGCCGAGAAGCCGGCCCACCGCCCGTCCACGACACACCGCCCGATCGCGGCCGGCCCCTCCCCCTGCGCACCCGGCACCGTCGCGAACCACACCGAGGGCCCTGTCCCACTCCCGGCTTCGCTCGAGCGGGGGCACCCCTCGAGCACCTTCAGCGCGACATCGCTCATCCCCTTGCGCTGGTAACGGCTCAGCCACGCCTCGTCGGCCACCCGGGACAACACCACCCCGCCGGCCTCCCGGTCGGCGACCGGAGCCAACGCCCCGATCCACAGCTCGGCCGTGATCTCCCGCAGCCAGCCCCGCCGCTCCACCTCGGCGCACAGCAGTTCCTGTGTCCCCTCGGCGCCCGTGGCGAGCTGCAGGTACGCGGGGAGCCCCCGGGCCGCGTACCAGCCGCGTACGGCCGTCAGCGCCTCGTCCAGGGGCATCCCGGGGTCACCGAGGGGCAGCACGGAGTTGGCGCGCCGGGTGAACCCGGCGGCGGCCCGCAGCTCCCACCCCCCGAGCCGCTCCCGCTCGACCGGCTGCCAGCCTCGCGCCGAGACCCGCGCCAGCTCCTCGTACGACGCGGCCGGCCCTCGCCGCCGGGCGGGCGCGGCGGGCACGACCTTCCCCGCGACCAGCGTCGACTCCTCGATCCGTACCCGCTCCCCGTCGCGGCGGGTGATCAGCAGGACACCGTCGTCCCATGATGTGAGAACACCAACCGTGTCGGTGAATTTCCCACCCCTGGCGGCATCCCTCTCAACGCGGCGTACGGAGACACGTTTGCCCACGTCAGCAGCGGAGACGCGGATCTCAAGGCGTCCACCGGCAGAGATTTCCACAGGTCCGTTCACCCCTCCTGTTCGGATCATGCCCGAGAACGGAGATACTAGGTGCGGGCATCGACGACGCCGCGCTCCCGCGCGCCAGGCGGCGGAGCCTGAGGAGGCCCGCCAGCGCCCTATCGAGGAGGAACGACAGCGTGACCTACGTCATCGCGCAGCCTTGTGTCGACGTCAAGGACAAGGCGTGCATCGAGGAGTGCCCGGTCGACTGCATCTACGAGGGTCAGCGGTCCCTCTACATCCACCCGGATGAATGCGTCGACTGCGGTGCCTGCGAGCCGGTGTGCCCGGTCGAGGCGATCTTCTACGAGGACGACACCCCGGAGGAGTGGAAGGACTACTACAAGGCGAACGTCGAGTTCTTCGACGAGCTCGGCTCGCCCGGTGGTGCCAGCAAGCTCGGCCTGATCGAGCGTGATCACCCCTTCATCGCCGCACTGCCGCCGCAGGCCTGACGCCGCGGGCCGCCCACCCGGCGGCCCGCCGCCGCGCCGCCTCGGTCCCGTACGGCCCGATCACCATGATCGCCGTACGGGACCGAGGCGTTCGCCGTACGAGCCTTACGTACGACGCCGTCCCGCCGCACAGGAACGTACGTGCGAGAAAGTGAGTCAGATCCCGTGTCCGCAGTCAGCGACCGCCTCCCCACGTTCCCCTGGGACAAGCTGGAGCCGTACAAGGCGACGGCCGCCGCGCACCCCGGTGGCATCGTCGACCTCTCCGTCGGCACCCCGGTCGACCCGGTGCCCGAGCTGATCCAGAAAGCGCTGGTGCACGCGGCCGATTCACCGGGCTACCCGACCGTCTGGGGCACTCCCGCGCTGCGCGACGCGATCACGGGCTGGGCGGAGCGCCGTCTCGGCGCCCGCGAGATCACCCACCACCACGTCCTGCCGATCGTCGGCTCCAAGGAACTCGTCGCCTGGCTCCCCACCCAGCTGGGCCTCGGCCCGGGCGACCGGGTCGCCTACCCGCGTCTCGCCTACCCCACGTACGAGGTCGGCGCCCGCCTCGCCCGCGCCGACCACGAGGTCTACGACGACCCGACGGAGCTGGACCCCAAGGGCCTGAAGCTCCTCTGGCTGAACTCGCCCTCCAACCCCACCGGCAAGGTTCTCTCGAAGGCCGAGCTGACCCGGATCGTGGCGTGGGCCCGCTCGCACGACGTCCTGCTCTTCTCCGACGAGTGCTACCTGGAACTCGGCTGGGACGCCGACCCCGTCTCCGTCCTCCACCCCGACGTCAACGGCGGCTCGTACGACGGCATAGTCGCCGTCCACTCCCTCTCCAAGCGCTCGAACCTGGCGGGCTACCGCGCGGCCTTCCTGCTGGGTGACCCGGCCGTCCTGAACCCCCTCCTGCAGATCCGCAAGCACGGCGGAATGATGACCTCCGCCCCCACCCAGGCCGCCGTCGTGGCCGCCCTCAGTGACGACACCCATGTCGAGGCCCAACGCACCCGCTACGCGGCCCGCCGCACCGCCCTGCGCGACGCACTCCTGACCCACGGCTTCCGGATCGAACACAGCGAGGCCAGCCTCTACCTCTGGGCCACCAGGAACGAGTCCTGCTGGGACACCGTCGCCCACCTCGCCGACCTGGGCATCCTCGTGGCCCCCGGCGACTTCTACGGCTCAGCCGGCGCCAACCACATACGAGTCGCCTTCACAGCGACGGACGAGAGGGTGGCAGC
>NZ_AEJC01000045.1 GCF_000317595.1 Streptomyces ipomoeae 91-03
CACCCTGTCTCCCCAGTACCGCTCGGGGAGCGTGCGGCCACCCCGTCGCTCATATCCCGTCGCTGGACCTGAGGTTCTCCAGCGTCGAGTTGGTGTCGGTCTTGAGCCACTCCACGACGTCGTCCACCTCCGGCAGGGTCACGTCGTCGTACGAGGAGGCGTAGCCGCTCCAGCTCATCTCGTACGTCATCCAGCCGTCGCGCACGGCGAGCGTGGCCGCGCGGCTGCCGCTGGTGTCGTCGCCGGAGGTGGTGTCCTCGGTGACGACATAGGCCTCGTCACCGAAGCCGCTGACCTTCTCCACGTCGTAGTCGTCGTAGCGCTGGTCGTACTCGGACCACAGGGCCGTGAACTCGGGCCCGGGGTCGGTCTTCTTGTGGAGGTCGACCTGGACCGAGAAATAGGCGTCGGAGAGGGTGGAGGCCGACGATTTCTTCAGGGAGATGCTGCAGTAGCTCTGGTCGAGGGCCTCGTGCTCCAGGGCGTGGTCGACGGGGGAGTCGTCCTCCTCCGGGTACTCGTCCTTGAAGGACGAATAGTCCACCGAGGAGCAGAGTTCGCTCTTGGCCTGGTAGCCGCGCAGGTCGGCCTCGGTGTCGTCCCGGCCCAGGAGGAAGACGCCGCCGGCCCAGGCGGCGGAGGCGAGGGCGGCGCCCAGCACGACCCACAGCACAGCGCGTCCGGCGCCACTCGTCGCGGGCGGGGCCACGGGGTAGCCGCCGCCGGGTGGCTGGCCGTAGGGGTGCTGCTGTGTCGGTATCGGGGCGGCCGGGGGGCCGTAACCGGCGGGCGGCTGCGGGTTGGGGTAGGGGTAGGCGCCCGGCGCCGGCTGAGGCTGGACCGCAGACGGGAGTTGCGGCTGGGCCTGGGCCTGGCCGGGCTGAGGCGGTACGGCCGACGGGTATTGCGGCTGCGCCGGCGGCTGGGCATGGACCGGTGACGGCAGGGCGGGCTGTGTCGGCGTCGGGGCCGGCGGCTGGGCATGGCTCTCGGCGCCGGGCTGTCCGGGCGGCCCGGGCGGGGTCGCGGAGGGCTGGTCCTGCGGCTGGG
>NZ_AEJC01000046.1 GCF_000317595.1 Streptomyces ipomoeae 91-03
CCCTTCCCATGGCAGCCGGGCGCGGCCTACCAGGCACCCGGCCTAGTCGTCGCCGCTGAAGATGGCCACCAGCCTCAGCATCTCGACGTAGATCCACACGAGGGTCATGGTCAGGCCGAACGCGGCCAGCCAGGCCTCCTCGCGAGGGGCGCCGTAGGCGATGCCGTCCTCGATCTGCTTGAAGTCGAGGGTCAGGAAGAACGCGCCGAGCAGGATCGCGAGGATGCCGACGATCGCGCCGAGCGCGCCCATGCTGCGCAGTCCGCCGTCCGGGGCGAGCCCGAAGACGACCAGCAGCAGGTTGACCGCCAGGACGAGGATGAAGGCGATCGCGATGGTCATGCCGATGCGGGCGTACCGCGCGGTGACCCTGATCCAGCCCGCCTTGTAGACCAGGAGGGTGGCGCCGGAGACGGCCATGGTGCCGAGGACCGCCTGGAAGGGCGCGCCGCTCCACTGCGTGTTGAACATCTCGCTCAGCACACCGAGGAAGACGCCCTCGAAGGCCGCGTACGTCAGGATCAGCGCGGGCGAGGCCTTGCGCTTGAAGGACTGCACCATGGCGAGGACGAACGCGATGAGCGCGGCGCCGACGGCCAGGCCGTAGCTGGTGGGCGACACCGGCAGAAGGGCCCAGGCGAGGATCGCGCCGACGACGACCGTGCCGAGCGTCATGGCCGAGCGGACGACGACGTCGTCCATGGTCATGGCGCCCGTGCGGACCGGGGCCTGCGGCGGGGCGCCGTGCTGTACACCCTGCTGGGCGTAAGGGTTCGTCGCGTACGGGTTGCCGCCCTGCTGGGCGTAGGGGTTGCCCTGGGTGCCGACAGCTGCTCCCCCGGCCTGCGGCGCGGTGTTGAAGCCCGCGTAGCCGTTGTCGCGGCTGAACCCCCGTCGCGAGAAGACCGGGTTGCTGCTCCTCATTTCACTCCTCCATGGCCACCCTGCGTGGCCTTGGCTCAAGAGTAATAGGTAGGCAAAGGATTGACTCTAGTGCTTGGGGAGGATCTTTCCCGTGCCCTGACGTCGAACACGCTACGCGTCTCCCTGATTCCCCGCCCCACTCCCCTCAACCCATGACCAACCCGGTACACGCCCGCGATCCTCCGGAGATCAACCGCTGCGGGGTCTGCGGTGCGGAGGGCGGGCCGCTCTGGCCCGACGACAGGGGCGGGCCCTCGCCCGACGACAGGGTCGGGGCGGCGCGGCCACAGGTGGGGATGGGGGAATTTGTTCAGTGTTGGTCGGAGGTGCCCGGAACCGGACTTGAACCGGTACGCCCGCGAGGGGCAGCGAGGTTTAAGCTCGCCGTGTCTGCATTCCACCATCCGGGCAGGCCATGGGCTCCGCGCTGAGGTTCTGAGCCTATCGGGAGGCTTCCCCCGAACAGCGGAAGAGCGGACCGATGTTGTCTTATTTTATTGACGTCTGAGGGTGCATCAGCCCAGGGAACGCGCCATCCGCACTTGCCAATAGCCTTTCGGACGGCACGACTCGGCGTATGCGGAATGACGGAATTTCACCGCCCGAACGAGCGGTCTCCGCGAGGTTCACACGCTGACGCGGTGACTCGTGTCGACCCGCGACCCCCCGCGACCGCACTCGCTGACCCCTCACAGCCGCTCTCAGGGACCGCCGTCATCCCCAGGTATGACACGGCTCTCTTCCGTCCGTCCGAAGTCTGCCCCCAGAACCAGGACAGCGACTGACTACACGGCCGCTCTCCGTCACGACGATGGAGTCATTCCTCGAAACGGCCCTCCGGCATGTGCTCCCACGCGCCCCTCGGCCCGTCCCTCGAACCCGACAAACGCCGTCGTTCCGACAGGAGTTCCCACCCGTGACGACCACTCCCCTCGCCGCCCCCGCCACCGCCGTGGCCGCCCGCGCCACGGAACTGTCGAAGGTCTACGGACAGGGCGAGACCAAGGTGGTCGCCCTGGACCGGGTCACCGTCGACTTCCGGCAGGCCGAGTTCACCGCGATCATGGGGCCCTCGGGATCCGGCAAGTCCACGCTGATGCACTGCGTGGCCGGTCTGGACACCTTCTCCTCCGGGTCCGTGCGCATAGGTGAGACCGAGTTGGGCTCGCTGAAGGACAAGCAGCTCACCAAGCTCCGTCGCGACAAGATCGGCTTCATCTTCCAGGCGTTCAATCTGCTGCCGACGCTCACCGCGCTGGAGAACATCACCCTCCCGATGGACATCGCCGGCCGTAGGCCGGACAAGCAGTGGCTGGACACCGTGATCCAGATGGTGGGGCTGTCCGGGCGGTTGAGCCACCGGCCCGCGCAGCTCTCCGGTGGTCAGCAGCAGCGGGTCGCGGTGGCACGGGCACTCGCGTCGCGGCCCGACATCATCTTCGGGGACGAGCCGACCGGGAACCTCGACTCGCGGTCGGGGGCGGAGGTGTTGGGGTTTCTGCGGAACTCCGTACGGGACTTGGGGCAGACCGTGGTGATGGTGACGCATGACCCGGTGGCGGCGGCGTACGCGGACCGGGTGGTGTTCCTCGCGGACGGGCGGATCGTGGACGAGATGCACGCGCCCACGGCGGACTCGGTGCTGGACCGGATGAAGCGGTTCGACGCCAAGGGGCGCACCAGCTGAGTTTTCCCAGACGCGCCCACCAGTCCAAACGCCCACCCCCGACCCCGAAACAGGGACCCCTCATGTTCCGTACCGCCCTGCGCAACGTGCTCGTGCACAAGGCCAGGTTGTTGATGACCGTGCTCGCTGTGATGCTCGGTGTGGCCTTCGTGTCGGGCACGCTGGTGTTCACGAACACGATTTCGGACGCGTTCCAGAAGAGCTCCGCCAAGGGCTTCGACCATGTGGACGTGGCGATCAGGCCGGAGGGCCGCGCGAACGAAGGCGGCAAGGTCGCCGAGCAGCCGAAGCTGACGCCTGAGCTGCTGACGAAGGTCGAACAGGTGCCCGGCGCCGAGTCGGCGATCGGTGTGGTCAGCGGCTTCACCGCGCTCGCCGACAAGGACGGCAAGCTGATCGGCGGCGGCTTCCAGTCCCAGGGCGGAAACCTCTGGGGCACGGACGACCCCAGGTACCCGATCGAGGACGGCGGACGCGCCCCCAAGGGCGAGGACGAGGTCGCGATCGACGCGGAGACCGCCGACCGCGCCGGGTACAAGGTCGGGGACACGATCCGTATCTCCGTCGACGGGCCGGTCCTCACGCCGACCATCACCGCGATCTTCACCACGGACGACGGCAACGTCGCCGCCGGCGGCAGCCTCGCCCTCTTCGACACGGCGACGGCCCAGAAGCTCTTCCACATGGAGGGCACGTACGACGAGATCGACGTCCAGGCGGCCGGAGGCACCGGCCAGGCGCAGCTCAAGGCGGCCGTCGACAAGGTCGTCCCCGCCGACACCGCGTACACCACCACCGGCAAGGAACTCGCCGACAGCCAGGCGGAGATGATCGCCTCGTCGATGAGCGGGCTGAAGAACGGGCTGCTGGTGTTCGCCGGGATCGCCCTGTTCGTGGGCACGTTCATCATCGCCAACACCTTCACGATGCTGGTCGCCCAGCGCACCAAGGAGCTGGCCCTGCTGCGCGCGGTGGGCGCCTCCCGCCGGCAGGTGACGCGTTCGGTGCTGATCGAGGCGTTCGTGGTGGGCGTGATCGCGGCGGTCACCGGGCTGGTGGCGGGCGTCGGCATCGGCGCCGGTATGCGGTCCCTGATGGGCACCCTCGACGCGACCGTCCCGGACGGGCCGCTGATCGTGTCGCCGGGCACGGTCGTCACCGCCCTGCTGGTCGGCGTACTGGTCACCATGCTGGCCGCCTGGCTGCCGGGCCGGCGCGCGGCGAAGATCCCACCGGTGGCCGCGATGAGCAGCGTGCACGCCAAGGCGACGACCAAGTCCCTCGTCGTACGGAACACGATCGGCGCCCTGTTCGCGGGCGCGGGCATCGCCACCGTCCTGTACGCCACGACCATGGACGGCACGGAGAGCCAGATCACGATGGGCTTCGGGGCCGTGCTCCTCATCATCGGCGTCTTCGTCCTCACGCCCCTGCTCTCCCGGCCGCTCATCGCCGCCGCCGACCCGGTGCTGCGCGTGTTCGGTGTCTCCGGCAAGCTCGCCCGGCAGAACTCCGTACGCAATCCGCGCCGTACCGCCGCCACCGCCTCGGCGCTGATGATCGGCCTGACCCTGATCACCGGGATGACGGTGATGGCGGGCAGCCTGCAGACGTCCATCGGCAAGATGGCCGCCGACTCGATCAAGGCCGACTACGTCGTGTCGATGGCCAACCGCAACTACCTCTCCCCCGACGTGGAGAAGAAGCTCGCGGCCACCGAGGGCGTCACCGCGACCTCGCCGCTGACCAACGCCGAGTCCGTCATCGGCGACGAGACCGAGTACCTCACCGGCGTCAACGGCTCGGCGATCGGCGAGCTCACCGATCTGACGGTCGACAGCGGGGCGTTCAAGGTCGGCGGCAGCGATGTCGTCGTGGACGCGGACACCGCGAAGCGCCGCGGCTGGAAGGCCGGCTCGACCTTCACCGCGGCGTTCGAGGGCGGGCAGAAGCAGAAGCTGACGGTCGCCGGGGTCTACGAGGGCAACGATCTGCTCCGCGGCATCCTCCTGGACAGCGCGACGCTCAGCGAGCGGCTGCCCGCCTCCGCCGACCCGGCCGACATGCAGGTCATGGTCAAGACCTCGGCCGGTGTCTCGGACGCCACCAAGGACCGGCTGGAGAAGGCCCTCGGGAGCAACCCGGGCATCCGGGTCCAGGACCGGCAGGACATCTCCAACGAGATCGCGCAGATGTTCACCCTGATGCTGAACATGCTCTACGGGCTGCTGGCCATGGCCGTGATCGTCGCCGTCCTCGGTGTCATCAACACCCTCGCGATGTCCGTGTTCGAGCGCTCCCAGGAGATCGGCATGCTCCGCGCGATCGGCCTGGACCGCCGGGGCATCAAGCGGATGGTCCGTCTGGAGTCCCTGGTCATCTCCCTCTTCGGCGGTGTCCTCGGCATCGGCCTCGGTGTCTTCTTCGGCTGGGCCGCCGGTGAGCTGCTCGCCGCCAAGATGCCGACGTACGAACTGGTCCTGCCGTGGGCCCGGATGGCCGTCTTCCTGCTGCTGGCCGCCACGGTCGGCATCCTGGCCGCGCTGTGGCCGGCCCGGCGGGCGGCGAAGCTGAACATGCTGACGGCGATCAAGTCGGAGTAGCAGCCGCGAGAGGACTCGTTCATGTGGCCCGCGCACCCCATGTGCGGGCCCTGAGCGGCAGCCCCGACGCACCGCTCTCCGGCGTCTTCACGGCGAGCACCTGGTTGACGCCGATGCGGTTGCGTTCGAAGGCGAGCGCGGAGGCGGCCATGTAGAGGCGCCAGACGCGGGCGCGGCCCGGGCCGGTGAGCGACACGGCCCGGGCCCACTGCGTTTCCAGGTTGGTGACCCAGGCGCGCAGGGTGAGGCCGTAGTGCTCGCGCAGGGACTCCACGTCACGGACCTCGAACCCGGCGCGTTCGAGCTGGGTCACGGTGGTGCCGATCGGGGCGAGTTCGCCGTCCGGGAAGACGTACGCGTCGATGAAACCGTCGACGGAGTACGCGCCCTCGTCGCGCTGGGGTCGCCGCGAGATCTGGTGGTTCAGGAGCCGTCCGCCGGGCGTGAGGAGCGCGTACAGGGCCGTGGCGTACTCCAGGTACCGCTCCGCGCCCACGTGTTCGGCCATGCCGATGGAGGAGATGGCCTCGTAGGGCCCGTCGACGACGTCGCGGTAGTCCTGCACCCGGATCTCGACGCGGTCCGCCAGTCCCTCGTCGGCGACCCGCTTACGGGCGTACGCGGCCTGCTCCTGGGAGAGCGTGATCCCGACGACGTGGACGCCGTACTCCCGGGCGGCGTACACGGCCATGGAGCCCCAGCCGCAGCCGACGTCCAGGAGCCGCTTGCCGGGGGCCAGGTCGAGTTTGCGGCAGACGAGGTCGAGTTTGTCGTACTGGGCGGCTTCGAGGGTGGTGTCGTGCGGGGAGGCCCAGTAGGCGCAGGAGTACACCATCGACGGGCCGAGGACGAGTTCGTAGAAGTCGTTGCCCACGTCGTAGTGGTGGCTGACGGCGCGTTTGTCGCTGTGCCTGGTGTGCCGGTGAGGGCGTCTGCGGACCTCCTCGGGGGGCGGTTCGGGCGGCAGCAGCACCGCGGGCCCGGCCAGCTTCAGCAGCCCTCTGACGGCCGCGCGCACCTCCGGGTCGCGCAGTGCCTCGGTGTGGCTGCGGGCCCCTTCCTCCCGCTCCCAGACATGTTCGGCCATCAGATCCAGTACGGCGTACAGGTCTCCTTCGATGCCGAGGTCCCCGGCGACCCAGGCACGGGCCAGGCCCAGCTCGCCCGGTTTCCACAGCAGCCGTCGCAGGGCCCTGCGGTTGCGCACCACCAGCGCGGGTGCCTCCGGTGGTCCGGCCTCCGAGCCGTCCCACGCCCGCAGCCGCACCGGCAACGACGTCCCCAACATCTGTTCCGACAGGGCCTTCAGCCGCGACGCGGCGTCCTGCATGGCACGCACCTCCGTGACGACAGATCCCGGAATGTCCTCCCTTACGTAAACACCAACAGGGCTCGGCCGCAGTCCCCCGTGCGCGTTAAAGGGTGAGGAAAGTCCCCGGAACGCCGAAAGGACCTCCCGCACCACGGATGGCGGGAGGTCCTTCGGGTCGATCGAAGGGTGAGGCGGAAGGTCAGGAGGCCTTGGCCTTCTCCTCGGTCTTCGCCGGAGCGGTGGCCGCGGGGACCGGCGCCGGCTTGGCGGCCTCGTAGAACTCCTCGCGGGGAGTCTCGATGGCGCCGAGGGAGACGACCTCGCGCTTGAGGAACATCGCGAGGGTCCAGTCGGCGAAGACCCGGATCTTGCGGTTCCAGGTCGGCATCGCGAGACCGTGGTAGCCACGGTGCATGTACCAGGCGAGGCGGCCCTTGAGCTTGATCTTCGTCTTGCCCAGGACGATCATCGCGACGCCCTTGTGGAGGCCGAGGCCCGCCACCGCACCCTTGTTGGAGTGCGAGTACTCCTTCTGCGGGAAGCCCCGCATGCCGGAGACCACGTTGTCGCCGAGGACCCGGGCCTGACGCAGCGCGTGCTGCGCGTTCGGCGGGCACCAGGCGTTCTCGACGCCGGCCTTGCGGGCGGCGACGTCGGGCACCTGGGCGTTGTCGCCGGCGGCCCAGATGTAGTCGGTGCCCTGGACCTGGAGGGTCGGCTGGGTGTCGACGTGACCACGGGGGCCGAGCGGCAGACCGTAGCGGGACAGGACCGGGTTCGGCTTGACGCCGGCGGTCCAGACGATCGTGTTGGAGTCGACCTCGAGGCCGTTCTTCAGCACCACGTGGCCGTCGACGCAGGACTCCATGGAGGTGTTGAGGTAGACCTCGACACCCCGGCCCTCCAGGTGCTCCTTGCCGTACAGGCCGAGCTTCGGGCCGACCTCGGGGAGGATCTTGTCGGCGGCGTCGACGAGCACGAAGCGCATGTCCTCGCGGGACACGTTCTTGTAGTACTTCGCGGCGTCGCGGGCCATGTCCTCGACCTCACCGATGGTCTCCGCACCGGCGAAGCCACCGCCCACGAAGACGAAGGTCAGCGCCTTGCGGCGGACGTCCTCGTCGGTCGTGGAGTCGGCCTTGTCGAGCTGCTCCAGCACGTGGTTGCGCAGGCCGATGGCCTCCTCGATGCCCTTCATGCCGATGCCCTGCTCGGCGAGGCCGGGGATCGGGAAGGTGCGGGAGACCGCGCCGAGCGCGATCACCAGGTAGTCGAAGGGCAGCTCGTACGCCTCGCCGACCAGCGGCGCGACGGTGGCGACCTTGCGGTCCTGGTCGATGGTGGTGACCCGGCCGGTGAGGACCTCCGCCTTGGGGAGCACGCGTCGCAGCGGGACGACGACGTGACGCGGGGAGATGCTGCCGGCGGCGGCTTCGGGGAGGAAGGGCTGGTAGGTCATGTACGACCGGGGGTCGACGACCGTGACGGTCGCCTCGCCGTAGCGCATCTTCTTGAGGATGCGCCGAGCTGCGTACAGGCCTACGTACCCACCGCCTACTACGAGGATCCTGGGACGCTCCGTGGTGCTCATGCCATCGAGTATGTACCCGCCAACCGGGGGGTGCTCGTGCGCCCCTTCACAAGCTTCCTCAGCCCCTCTGCTACACTGCGCGGCCCCCATGGCACAGGTCATGGTCGAGCAGGGGAACCACTCCAGGTGACCGGCCGTTGTCAATGCCGCGTGAACTGCCGTTCCGGGCCCCCGAGCCCCTTGATCCACCCTCTGGTTTCACACGGACGAGACCCCCGGCGAACCCCCTCGGGGACGCACCATTGACCCCTCGGAACCCCCGAAGGCTCTGCACAGCCTCAAAACGTCGCCCAACAGGGCCGATTCTCTTGTGAAGAAGTTCACGAAGTTTTCCGGCGGTACGTCAACGGGGGTGCCGCGACACCCCCCGGGACGCGCTCAGACGTTATCCGAACTGCTCAAGCGAGGCTACCGGCGAGTAGTAAACACTTGCTCACAAGCTCACCGGCCGACCCGGGAGAACGCCCGAATTCCACCTGCACAAATGCCACACTAGGCGACAGACCAGGCGATTCCATCAAGGATGTCGTGCTCGCTCACCACGACCTCCTCCGCGCCGATCCGCTCCATGATCGACAGCAGGACGAGGGCGCCGGCGGCGATCACGTCCACCCGCCCGGGGTGCATCGACGGCACCGCGGCCCGCTCGGCGTGTGTGGACCGCAGCAGCCATTCGGTGATCTCCCGGACGCGGTCGTACGGGATCCGGGAGTGGTGGATGGCCTGTGAGTCGTACTCGGGGAGGTCCTGGGCGATCGCCGAGAGAGTGGTGACCGAGCCGGCGAGGCCTACGAGCGTGTGGGCCTCCCGCAGCGGCACGGTCTGCTCCGCGAGGTCGAGGGCGGCCTCGATGTCGGTCCGGATCGCGGAGATCTGCTCGGGACCGGGCGGATCGATGACTGCGTCGCCCCGGACGAGGTGCCGCTCGGTCATACGGACACAGCCGATGTCCACGGAACGGGCGCCGCGTACGTGGTCGTCACCGACGACGAACTCGGTGGAGCCGCCGCCGATGTCCACGACGAGGAACGGCTTCGGAAGGTCGTCCCGCCCCAAGAACTCCCTGGTGGCGCCGGTGAAGGAGAACTCGGCCTCCTGGTCGCCGGAGATCACCTCGGGCTCGACACCGACGATGTCCAGGACCCCGCGTACGAAGTCGTCGCGGTTCTCGGCGTCACGGGAGGCGGAGGTCGCGACGAAGCGGAGGCGTTCGGCGCCGTGCTCCTTGATGATCGCGGCGTACTCGCGGCAGGCGGCGAAGGTCCGCTCCAGCGCCTCCGGCGCCAGGCGGCCCGTACGGTCGACGCCCTGGCCGAGGCGGACGATGGTCATCCGGCGGTCCAGATCGACCAGTTCGCCCGTTTCTGGGTCGGCGTCGGCGACGAGGAGGCGGATCGAGTTCGTACCGCAGTCGATGGCGGCGACACGGGTCACTGGTCGGTCCCTTCCGAGTCTTCCGGGTCTTCCGGGTCTTCCGGGTCTTCCGGGTCTTCCGGGTCGACGGGCTTGGCCGCGAAGTAGCCGGAGTCGCTCGCGTCCACCTCCCAGCCCTTCCCGGACGGCGGCGTCGAGGGCACCACGCACGGGCCCTTCGCCCACCACTCCGGCAGCATCTCGATCGCCTCGTCGCCGAGCGGGTTGACGCCGGGGCCGGCGGCCAACGAGTGCGCCACCAGCACATGCAGGCACTTCACACGGTCCGGCATACCACCGGCGCTCGGGAAGCCCTTCAGCTCCTCGATCTCGTCGCGGCGCCGGATGTAGTCCTCGTGGGCGGCCCGGTAGGCGTCGGCCAGCTCCTTGTCGTGGGCCAGCCGCTCCGTCATCTCCTTCATCACCCCGTTCGCCTCCAGCGTGCCGATCGCGGAGGCCGCGCGCGGGCACGTCAGGTAGTACGTCGTGGGGAAGGGCGTGCCGTCCGGCAGGCGCGGCGCCGTCTCGACCACGTCCGGCTGTCCGCACGGGCAGCGGTGCGCGATCGCGCGCAGTCCGCGCGGCGGGCGTCCGAGCTGCTGCTGGAAGGCCTCGACGTCCGCGTCGGTCGGCTCGGTGCGCGGGGTGGGCGGCGGGGGCGTGTGCATACCTGTCTGCAAGTCTCTCTAGAACTCTGGGGCCCCGGGACTGAGGGGCCCTGGTCGGTTCACCGGTCGGCGGCGGCCGGGTCGGCGGCGGCTTCGGCCGGGTCGGCGGCGTCTGCCCTGTCGATTCCGGCCCAGACGTTGGTGTACCAGGGGCGGTCGGCCGCTCCCTGGGTCGTGCGGGACTGCTTGGCCGCGTCCGGGTCGATCATGGTGTAGCCGGTCTCGCCCGGCATCACATAGTGCAGCCGCTCCCGGATGCGCTGCTCGGCGTACGCGTCGTCCTGCCAGCGCGCCTTGAGGTCGCGCAGCTCCTCCACGCGCCGGCGCGCCTCCTCACGCTGCCGCTGCATGTCGGCGATCTCGGCGCGCTGGGAGACGTACTGCCTTATGGGATAGGCGAGGGCCACGATCAGCGAGCAGAGGACGAGCGCGAGCAGCGCGGCCCGCCCGGTCAGCCGGGAGCGGCGGGCCTGGCGCTTGGTCTGGGAGCGGTAGACCCGGGCCGCCGTCTGCTCGCCGAGCAGCTTCAGCCTGGTCGCCGTGGAGAAACGGTCCCGGTCCTTGACGGCCATGTCCCACTTCCCC
Source organism: Streptomyces ipomoeae 91-03 (assembly GCF_000317595.1). Classification (GTDB taxonomy): domain Bacteria; phylum Actinomycetota; class Actinomycetes; order Streptomycetales; family Streptomycetaceae; genus Streptomyces; species Streptomyces ipomoeae. Next base: position 10,784 of record NZ_AEJC01000046.1, read on the forward strand.
TTCGCTCACGGCCCATGCGCGTACGTCCCCGCACACGGTACGGGACCGGTACGGGGACGTACGTACGACGCTTCCTACTGGTGCTCTACGGGCGCGCTACGGGGCGTCAGCCCTTGCTGTGCCCGTGGTCCGCGGAGCGGGCGTGCGGGAGAGCTCAGCCCTTGAAGCGGGGGAAGGCGGAGCGGCCGGCGTACACCGCGGCGTCGTCGAGGATCTCCTCGATGCGCAGCAGCTGGTTGTACTTGGCGACGCGGTCCGAGCGGGCCGGGGCGCCGGTCTTGATCTGACCGCAGTTCACGGCGACGGCGAGGTCGGCGATGGTGACGTCCTCGGTCTCGCCGGAGCGGTGGGACATCATGCACTTGAAGCCGTTGCGCTGGGCCAGCTCCACGGCGTCCAGGGTCTCGGTGAGGGAGCCGATCTGGTTCACCTTCACCAGCAGCGCGTTGGCCGCGCCCTCCTCGATGCCACGGGCGAGGCGCTCGGGGTTGGTGACGAACAGGTCGTCGCCGACGAGCTGGACCTTGTCGCCGAGGCGCTGGGTGATGGTCTTCCAGCCCTCCCAGTCGTCCTCGAACAGCGGGTCCTCGATGGAGACGAGCGGGTACGCCTCGACGAGCTCGGCGTAGTAGTCCGTCATCTCGGCGGCGGTGCGCTCCTTGCCCTCGAAGACGTAGACGCCGTCCTTGTAGAACTCGGAGGCGGCGACGTCGAGCGCCAGGGCGATCTGCTCGCCGGGGGTGTAACCGGCTTCGTTGACGGCCTCGAGGATGAGGTCGAGGGCGTCGCGGTTGGAGCCGAGGTTGGGGGCGAAGCCGCCCTCGTCGCCGAGGCCGGTGTTCAGGCCCTTGCGCTTCAGCACCTTCTTGAGGGTGTGGTAGACCTCGGCGCCCCAGCGCAGCGCCTCGGAGAAGGACTCCGCGCCGATCGGCGCGATCATGAACTCCTGGATGTCCACGTTGGTGTCGGCGTGCGAGCCGCCGTTCAGGATGTTCATCATCGGCACCGGCAGCAGGTGCGCGTTCGGGCCGCCCAGGTAGCGGAAGAGAGGGAGGTCGGACGCCTCGGAGGCGGCGTGGGCGACGGCGAGGGAGACGCCGAGGATGGCGTTGGCGCCGAGGGAGCCCTTGTTGTCGGTGGCGTCCAGGTCGAACATCGCCTGGTCGATCAGGCGCTGCTCCGTGGCGTCGTAGCCGACCAGCTCCGGGCCGATCTGCTCGATGACCGCGAGGACGGCCTTCTCGACACCCTTGCCGAGGTAGCGGTTGGGGTCACCGTCACGGAGCTCGATGGCCTCGAAGGCGCCGGTGGAGGCGCCGGACGGGACGGCGGCACGACCCGTGCTGCCGTCGTCGAGGCCGACCTCGACCTCGACCGTGGGGTTGCCTCGGGAGTCCAGGATTTCCCGGGCTACGACGACGTCGATGGACGGCACGAGCATCTCCTTCTTCGGATGTGACGCGATGGTGCGGGGCCCCGTGGGCCATGCGACTAGAGCCTAACCGTCCCGGGGCTGTCGGCAGCCGACCGACCGTCCCGTGGACAGACAGACGGTACCCATTGTTCCAGTGCGGAACAAAGGGGGGATGAACGGAGAACGAAAAAACCCCGCCCCGGTGCGTACGGGGGAATGCGCACCGGGGCGGGGGACCCGTGGGGACGGGGGTGGCCCGCACAAGGTCTTCACTATGGAGGACACGGATGTGCGCGGGCTGTGGTTCAGCTGAGGAGCGGCCTATTTTTCGGCACAGCTGAACCGGCGGCCGAACCGCCCTGTCGTCAGCTCAGGTGGAGCTGCTGACCGGGGTAGATGAAGTCGGCGTCGTCGATGATGTCCTTGTTCAGCTCGAAGAGCTTCTCCCAGCCACCCTTGACGTTCTCCTTCTCGGCGATGCCGCTGAGGGTGTCGCCCTTGACGACCTTGTACTCGCCGTCGCCCTTCTTGACCTTCTTGCCGGTCGGGGTCTCGACGGTGGCGCGCTCGGAGGAACGGGAGGCGCGGGTCTCCTGGGCGCTCTCCTGGGACGAGGAGGAGCTGGAGGAGCCGTAGGAGCCGGAGTTCGAGGAGCTGCCGCTGTCGGAGGCGGCGGCACCGTCGTACGCGGCGCCGGACAGGCCCGTGCCGCAGACCGGCCAGGCACCCTTGCCCTGGCCCGCGAGGACCTTCTCGGCTATCTCGATCTGCTGGGCCTTGGTGGCCTGGTCGGCGGTGGAGGCGTACTGCGTACCGCCGTACGCGGCCCAGGTGGAGGCGGAGAACTGCAGACCGCCGTAGTAGCCGTTGCCGGTGTTGATGGACCAGTTGCCGCCGGACTCGCACTGGGCGACGGCGTCCCACTCGGAGGCGGTGGCGGCGGAGGCGCTGCCGGCCGCGATCAGCGGGGCGGCGACGGCGGCGGCACCGGTGACGCCGACGACGGCGATGGCGCGGGCGGTCTTGGACGGACGGCGGTGCTTGCCCTTGCCGGAAAACAGCATGGAGTGATCCCCTCACCGACGCCTGCGAGGTGAGCTGTCGGGTTCGGGCCGGTTGAGTTGCCCGGCCGCACACACTCGCCTTTCGGCTCGCGTTGCGCGGCTTCACCCCGAGCCGGTTCCGGTCGTGCGACCCCGAAGGGCCTCAACTGCCGGACCCGGCACTTACCTTGGGTCCCCCGCTCCTGCCTACGGCGCTTGACGCGACGACTGTTCCTTGCGGCCGTTGGCAGGATTCGGCGTGACGACCGCAGGGGCCCGCTGTGGCGAGCGGTCACGACCGTAAACACGTGAATCACCGAAATCCAAAGAGGATCAGGGGTTCTGTGATTCATCTCCCACCGAGATTAAAACGGGCATTCAGGGGCTAACCATGACCTGAACTCTCGCTACTTTTCGCCCGTTTCAGCACCGACTTCGAGGGTCTGACCGGGAAGGATGAGGTCCGGGTCGGTTCCGACGGTGCGCTCGTTCTCGGCATACAGCTCACGCCACCCGCCCTGGACGCCAAGAGAGTTAGCGATGGACGTCAGGTTGTCCCCGACGCGGACGGTGTACGAGGCGTGGACGGCCTCGACGGCCTCGCGGGCCGAGTCGCCGCCACGGGAGGCGTGACGGCCGGAGGACGAGGATTCCGTACGGGAGTTGTCGGTCGCGTCCTCGTCGGCACTGGCGCCGCGGTGACGTCCGGCGCCGACGTCTTCACCGGATGAAGAGTCGCCGTTCTGTCCGGATTCACCCGAGTTGCGACTCTCGGTGTCGTCAAGGGAGGAGCTGTCGGACTCCTGTGAGGTGCCATCACCGGAGCCGGTGGAGCCACTGGAGTCATTCGAACCGATGTCGGCCCTGGTGGAACCTTCGGCGACATTCGCGGAGGACTCGGAGGTTTCAGAGGATTCCGATGATTCAGTCGACCTGGACGATTCGGATGAATCAGATGAGCTGGATGATTTGGTCGAGTTGGGCGAGTCGGACGAACCACCTGAACTGGATGAACCATCCGAGCTCGACGAATCGTCCGCGACGCCGGTGTCCACGTCGGCGGAGCCGGAGTCGCCGTCGAGGTTGTGGAGGAGGCCACAGGTGGACCAGACGCCGACGCCCTGGTCGGCGAGGATCTTCTCGGCGACGGCAATTTGCTGCGAACGGCTGGCCTGGTCGGCGCTGGTGGCGTAGTCGAGGCCGCCGTACTTCTCCCAGTTCTCCTGGGACATCTGGAGGCCGCCGTAGCGCCCGTTGCCGGTGTCGGCGCTCCAGGAGCCACCGCTCTCGCACTCCGCCACCTGGTCCCAGGTGGTTCCGCTGGCCGCACTCGCGCCGGTGGCGCCGAGGAACGGGATGGCGATGGCGGAGCCGGTCACTCCGGCCGCGACGAGAAGAGCCGGAGCCTGACGGGGGCGACGGTGACGACCGTTCCCGGAGAGCATGCGGTTGCCTTTCACGCGACAGCGATGGCCAGAGCGAAGGGTGTGGTGGGCCTTCGCACTGATGCGTGAACGTATCGGCAGTCGATCAGTTGTCACAAGTTAATGCAGCGTAGATCACGTGGAGATCACAGACTTGACGGTATCTCACGTTTATCCGCCGGTCGGCCAGTGCTTTCGCACCGCTGTCGCGCGACTACCGTACCGGCGCGAACTTCACGGGAAGCGTGCGCAATCCACGCATAATGAGCCCGCCGCGCCACCTCAAATCGGCCGGATCGACCGCGAGTCGCAGATCCGGGAGTCGGGTGAGGAGGGTCGCGAGCGCGGTCTGGCCTTCGAGGCGGGCGAGAGGTGCGCCGAGGCAGTAGTGGATGCCGTGGCCGTAGCCGAGGTGCTGGTTGTCGCGGCGGGAGAGGTCGAGGGTGTCGGGGTCGCTGAAGCGGGCCGGGTCGCGATCGGCTGCGGCGAGTACGACGAGGACGGGGTCGCCGGGGGCGATGTCCTGTCCGCCGATGGTGAGGGGCTGGGTCGCGAAGCGCCAGGTGGCGAGTTCGACGGGGCCGTCGTAGCGGAGGAGTTCCTCGACGCCGGTTTCGAGCAGCGCGGTTTCGCCTGCGGCGAGGGAGGTCTGGAGGCGGGCGCGCTGGTCGGGGTGCGTGAGGAGGGCGTACGTGCCGTTGCCGATGAGGTTGACGGTCGTCTCGAACCCGGCGAACAGCAGGATGAAGGCCATCGCCGCCGCCTCGTTCTCGGTGAGGTGCTCACCGTGGTCGGAGGCCCGGATGAGACCGGAGATCAGGTCTTCGCCGGGGGTGGGGGTGTCGGGAAGCGCCTCGCGCTTGCGGTGGATGAGCTCGGCGAGATAGCCCCGCATCTTCTTGACCGACCGGGCCACGCCGCCACGAGGCCCGCCGCCGTGGCGGATCATCATCCCCGCCCAGTCCCGGAAGTCGTCCTGGTCCTCGCGCGGGACGCCGAGCATGTCGCAGATCGCGTAGATGGGGAGCGGGAAGGCGAACTCGTGGATGAGATCCGCTTCGCCCTTGTCCGCGAACTGGCCGATGAGGTGATCGGTCAGCTCCTGGACACGCGGGGCGAACTCGGCGACTCGGCGGGGCGTGAAGGCCTTGGAGACGAGGCGGCGGAGTCTCGTGTGATCCGGCGGATCGATGTTGAGGAGGTGCGTCATCAACTCGGCCTTGCGCTCACCGGGGATGCCGGTCTTTCCCTTGGCGTGGGCCGGCTCGTCGTGATGCGCAGGGTTCTTGGAGAGGCGGGCGTCGGCGAGGGCCTGCTTGGCGTCCGCGTACCGAGTGACCAGCCAAGCCTCTACGCCGCTGGGGAGCCGCGTCCGGTGCACGGGGGCGTGCTCGCGGAGCCAGGCGTACGCCGGGTAGGGGTTGGTGGCGAACTCCCAGGTGAAGAGATCGGGGGCGCCGGTTCCGGTGGGAGTGCCGGTGGGGGTGGGGTGGGGCTGGTTGGTCACTCCTCGACGGTATCGGGCTGGTCGCCGGGGAAAACGGGCAGCTGGCCCAGGCGCCTCATGGCGTAGTAGTGGTCCAGTTCGGCGGCCTCGAGCAGCCAATCGTCGGCTTCCTCCTCGTTCCCCTGCTTCCTCAGGTGCTTCGAGAGCCAGTACGCGGCCTCGCCGCTGCCTCGGGCGGCGTCCTGGCGGAGAAGTTCCACCGCCTCGTCCACGGCGCCTGTGCGGAGGAGGAGGTTGCCGAGGTTTCGGGAAGCCGCGGGGTGGCCCAGCTCCTCCGCTCTGCGGTAGAGCTCTTCCGCTTCCGCCTCATGGCCACCCAGGCGGTGCAGGAAGACGGCGAGGGAGTGCACGGCACCGGGGTCGTCGAGTTCGGCACCACGGCGGAGCCAGAACTCCGCGTCCTTCTTGTTGCCCCGGTAGGACAGGGCCCTGCCCAGGCTGGTGGCCACCGGCTTGTGACCGGCCTTGACGGCCTTGACGTACAGCCGCAGCGGCTCGCCTCCACCGGTACCGAGCAACATCTCCCCCAGGACATGCGCCGCCTCCCCGTCCCCTGCCTCGGCGGCCTGCGTCAGCCAGTGCTGGGCGCGGTCGCGGTGGATCTGACCGAGTCGGCGTGCGGCCCAGGAGTCGCCGTCCCTCGCGGCCCTCTCCAGATAGGGCAGGGCAGCCTGCTCGTCCTCCCGCTTCAACAGGCGTCGCGCCAGGTAGGTCTGGGCCTCCCGGTATCCCGCCTCGGCCGCGCCGCGCACCAGCGCCTCGCCCTCGTCGCCACCCATGTAGACGCCGAGGCGGAATGCCACCTGAACGTCCCCTGCCTCGATACGTGGCCGAAGCGCGGCATACGCGGCATCAGCGAGTCCTGCATGCTCGGGTGCGCCCTTCGTCTCGACGAGCGACACCCACCACACTCTGTCCGGCACCGGCTCCAGATCATCCGACCTGAGCGCCTCCGCGACCAGAGCCCCATACGCCCGCCACGTTCCGGCCTCCTCGCCCTGCACGAGCAGTCCCGACGTGCCGAACATCGGTGTCGTCGCCCAGGCGAGGGCGTCCTCGAACGACTCGCCCTCCTCCGTCCCGTACTCCTCCTGGAGCGCCCGGAGCAGCTGAACCGGCACGGCGCCCGTCACCCCGCAGCGCGCCAGATCCACCGCCGCCCGCACCAGCAACCGCCCCCGCGGGTGCTCGGCCCGCGTCCCCTCGCGCTGCCACTCGTCGAACAGCAGGTGCCCGACCGCGAAGTACGATGCCGCGCCCTCCTTGCCGCTCCACATGTAGGCCGGGTAGGCGCGCGGGTCGTCGCTTTCCGCCAGGCGCCCGAGCTCGTCCTCGCTCCACTCACGCGGCAGTTGGACCGTGCGGGCCGTGGCCACGACACGGTCGCCGGGGGCGGTCCCCGACCGGCGCTCGTAGTACTCGCGAGGGCGCATGGTGCCGAGCACGACCGCGCCGAGGCCGGTGAGCTTGCCCAACAGCCGTGGCTCCAGGCCGCCCTCACCGAGGTGGTCGGTCAACTCGTCCAGCCAGACCACGTACTTGCCGGGCTTGCCCCTCAACGCGGCGAGCAGGTGGCGCAGATCCTCGCCGTGGTCGGGCGCGTAGAACACATGGCCGTCCAGTGACCGCACCCCGTGCCACGCCGTGTACGACTTGCCCGCGTAGCGCTCCCCCAGGATCAGCACCAGGCCGCTGCGTGCGAGCTTGGCCCGCAGGTCGTCGTCGCAGTCGCGGGGGACGTACGGCGGTACATCGGGCTGCCCGGGTATGTGCCGGGTGGCGCTGACCCCGAGCTCCCAGGGCTCGATGTCGGCCGCCGGCCGCCACTCGGCCGCGGCGGGAACGTTGCCGTAGTAGTTGTTCTCCGTGTAGTTGGTCTCGTTGGCGACGACCTTGTCGTTGAAGTTGGCGTCACGGAAGTCGTAGTGGTCACCGGTGTACTGAGGCCCCGTCGAGGCCTTGCCGATGTTGCGGGCCATGATGACGGGGGCGTTATAAGTGCCGCCACCGATGAAGTTGACCGTGGCGCCGTCGCCGGTGATGGCCTGGCCGATGTCGCCCCCGGCAGCGACCGCCCTGTCGCCGCCGGCCTCCACCGAGCGCTGTACCCCGGTCTCGTCCCCGGTCTCGTCGTCCGACTCCCGCCCCACACCAGCCCCCATGCGTCGCAACCAGCCGTAAGGGCAACGGTACTAAGCGTCCAGCCCCTCAGCAGCCCGCACCGCGTCCCGGTATGCCCGGGCCGCCGCCCGCAACGCCGCCTCCGGGTCGACTCCGGCCGCTTCGGCGCGTGCTGCCATCGCCAGTAGCTCGTAGCCGGGGCCCTCGCCGGTCGGGAGCGGAACGTCCAGGCCTGCCGTGCGTACTCGGGAGGCCAGTTTCGAGGCCAGGGCGAGGCCGGGCTGGCCGAGGGGTATGCCGTCGGTGACCGACTCGCGCCGCTTCTCCATCGCCTTCGTGCGGAGCCAGTGTTCCTTGACCTCCTCGGGGGTCGTGGCGGTTTCGTCGCCGAAGACGTGGGGGTGGCGGTGGATGAGCTTGGTGACGATGGTGGCGGCCACGTCGTCGACGGAGAAGGGCGCCTCGGGGTCCTCCTCCGCTATCCGGGCGTGGAAGACGACCTGCAACAGCACGTCTCCCAGCTCCTCCCTCAGCTCGTCCCGGTCGCCCTCCTCGATCGCCTCGACCAGTTCGTACGCCTCCTCGATGCCGTACTTGGTCAGGCCCTTGTGGGTCTGCTGGGAGGACCAGGGGCACTCGGCGCGGATGCGGTCCATGACCTGGACGAGGTCGAGGAGGCGGGCGCCGGGGAGGTCGTAGGAGGCGGGGAGGAGTTCCAGGGACGGCATCCGGACCCGGCCGGAGCCGGCGAGGCGGGCCAGGCCGTCGGTGAGGTGGGGTTCGCCCTCGGCGGTCGCGACGACCACGACCGTGCGGTCACCGGCGCAGACGTCGACCAGTTCCTCGGCCGTCGGCGTCGCCTGCTCGACCGTTATGCCGGCATCGCGGAGATACGGCAGCTGGGGGTGTGCCTCGTCCGCGCAGAGGACTCGGTCGGCCCCGTGCAGTGCCTGCCAGGCGGGCCAGGAGAGCAGGCCGGGAGCGACACGGTGGCTGGTGGTGAGCAGGACGACACGGCCGGGGCCGGAGGCCGGTGCGGGGGCCGTGGTGTCGGGGGCGCCGTCGGGGCGGTTTGCGTTCACCCCACGAACGTAACCCACGCCTCGGACGACCCCCGAAGTTATCCACAGGCGGACTTGTCCACAGGCTGTGGGGCGGTCCCGCCTCCCCGCCCACCGGCCCGGCGGCTACGCCGGCTGTGTCCCCGGTGCCGAGACGTCGCGTACCCACGGTGTCTTGGCGTTGGTCATGCCCACTCGGCCGGACTGGTCGACGCCCCAGCTGCCGTAGCGGGGGTTGAGGTCCACGTCGAGTTTCTTGGAGGCCTCGGAGAGGGCCCGCCAGAAGGCGGTGCTGCCGTCCGGGGTGCTCAGGTCGGCGCCGAGGGCGGTGGCGAGCTTCTGGACCTCGACATCGCTGCGAAGGCTCTCGTCCAGCTGCCCGGGGGCGACGCTGTACCGCTGGAGGTAGGCCTGCTCCAGGGCCTCGGCGCCACCGGCGTCGGACTCCAGGTCGGAGCGGTACTTCTGGACTTCCTTGCGGGTGACGGTGACCCCGGAGTCCTTGAGCGCCTGGTCGAGGACCTTCTCCAGGACCATGCCGTTGAGGGTGTTGCGGGTGAGCGTGGGCGTCTGGGCGAGGACCTGCTGGTACTGGGCGTCGTCCGGACTGGCGGCCCGCTGCGCGGCGCGCACGTCGTTCACCCGGTTCTCCAGTTGCGCGACCGTGATCCGCTCGCCGCCCACGACGGCCGCCGCGCCGGGACGCGCATCGTTTCCGCAGGCGGTGAGGAGCGGGGCCGCGGCGGCGATCGCGGCGGAGAGGACGAGCGCGGTGCGACGGCGGCGGTGCAAGTTGGCCTCCCGGGGGGATTGTGCGACGGTGCACAAGGTCTTGCGGTGATCGATGGTAGGCAGTGCTCCAGCTCTGGCCAACCCATTCGACCAACGATTCACCAGGACTTCGGGCACCGCCGCACCCCTGCCCCTCGCCGAGCGTCAGCCGACGATCGCCACCGGCGCGTCCCAGGCGCTGCGGTCCACGGTGATCGTGTAGCCGCCGCGGGTCTCCTTGCTGTTGACCATGTACTGGTGGGCGCGGTGGTGCCCGGTGTACAGCGTCGGGTCGTACGGCCAGTCCGAGGTCGTCGTGTTGACCTTGTCCCACTTGGCGTACCAGAGGTTGCCCGGCAGGTTGGTGCGGTCGGTGGCGGTGGCGACGGCCTTGGCGCTGGAGCTGCTGAAGCCGTAGAAGGCGGAGCGGTACTGCTTGGCGCCGAGTGCCTTGTGCCAGGCCCTGATGTAGGTGAGGACCGCGTCGTTGCAGGACGTGTTCGTGATGTCGTACGCCTCCATGTCGAGGTAGAGCGCGCTGCCGGGCTTCATGCCGAGGGCGGCGGCCTTGGCCACGGCGTCGGCTCCGTCGGCGGCGCCCTGGGAGGCGGCGGTCGAGGCGGTGATCACCTCGGGGCTGGAGCCGGACTGGCAGGGCGGCTGGGCGCCGACGTAGAGGGGGATGAGCTTCCAGCCGAGGGAGTTGACGGACTTCACCCAGGACGCGGTGAGGTTGGGCTGGGAGCAGCCGCGGTTCTTGCCGCCGACGTAGACGGCCGCCGCGCCGTAGAAGCCGGTGTTCCAGGCCTTCATCGCGGACAGGGAGGGCGCCGTGCAGGTGTCGAAGGCGCGGCCCGTGTAGACCTTGGCGGCGGGCCAGGCGGTGGTCGTGGCGAGGGACTGCTGCGCGGCGACGCCGGCTCCGGCGAGCACGGCGGCCCCGGCGGCGGTCCAGGCGACGTATCTGCGCTTCTTGGACTGCCGGTGGCTGGACTTGCCGGACATGGGTGGGCCCCCCTTGATCGTGGTGATGTGCGGCCACAGCTAACCGGCACCGCTTCAGCCTTCGGGAAACAGCAGCCCCGACTTACGGCAAACTTCGGCCAAGCCGGCGCAAAACATGGGCTCCACCGGGTTTGCCGACCGTCCCGCCGGCTCGGCGTCGGCGTCGCGGTTCGCGCCGGCACCGTGTCGGCGCCGTGGTTCACGCCGACGCCGCGTCGGCGCCGTGGTTCAGCCCCGCACCTGCCCCAGCCACTGCAGAGTGCGCCGTACCTCCGCCGCCAGTGGATGACCGGGGCCCCGCAGCCGTTCCACGTCGAGCAGCAGGCGGCCCAGGGTCTCGTGGGCGGCGCCTCGGTCGCCGAGGGCGAGGAGGAGATGGCCTATGCGGCGGCGGACGTCGAGGGAGAGTTCGGGGTCGCCGCCCACGTACTGGTTCTCGAAGTACGGCAGGAGGGAGCGGTACTCGGCGAGGGCCGCCGCCGGTTCGCCGAGCTGTTCGAGGCACTGGGCGGACTCGTAGCGGAAGCGCAGGGCCTGCGGGTCGGCCTGGCCGGCCTCGGCGGCGCGCTCGTCGGCGAGCCGGCGCAGCTCGGGCAGGGCGCGCCGGTACTGGCCGTCGTCCATGAGGGTGGCCGCGTACTGCTTGCGCAGGGTGCGGACGACGGGTGAGTGCTGGCCGTGCTCGGCGGCGGCGGCCGGGAGGATCGCGCCGAGGATGTCGACGGCCTGGGTGATGCGGCCCTCGCCGAGCAGCCGCTTGACCTCGTCGACGGCGCCCGCCACGTCCGGCTTGTCGACGGCGGGCGTCTGGACGGGGGCGGCGGAGGGCTGCGGCGCCGGGATGCGGGCACGGTCCGGCCAGGGGGCGTGCGGACGCAGGAAGGGGCGCGTGGGGTCGAGCGGGGAGCCGGTGGGCATACCACGCGCGGGCAGCAGTGGCAGGAGTTGTTCGTAGGTCTCCTGCGCGGAGGACGGACGGTGCTGCGGGTCCTTGGAGAGCAGCCGGAGGACCAGGTCCTCCAGCGGCTCGGGCACCTCCGGGCGGATACGGCGGACGGGCACCGGCGGCTCGTACAGATGTCGGTGGAGGACGCCGAGGGCCGTGGACCCCGTGAACGGCACGTTCCCGCTGAGCAGTTCGTGCATCAGCACACCGAGGGCGTACAGGTCGGTGTACGGGCCGACGGCACCGCCCATGGCCTGTTCGGGGGCCATGTAGGCGGGGCTGCCGATGGGTGAGCCGGTGTGGGTCAGCCGGGTGGTGTCCGTGTCCATCACGGAGGCGACGCCCAGGTCGAGGACGGTGACCGTGCCGTCCTGCTTGACCATCACGTTCCGCGGCTTGAGGTCGCGGTGGATGATCGGCACCGCGTGCACGGCGGACAGCACCGCGCACAGCTGGGCGGCGACCGCCACCGTCCACTGCCAGGGGTAGGGGTCGTGTTCGGCGAGATGGTCGGCGAGGTCGGCCCCGTCGACGTACTGCATGACGAGGAACAGCTCCTCGCCCTCGCTGCCCGCGTCATGGACCGTGACCAGGCCGGGGTGGTCGACCTGGGCCGTGACCCGGCACTCGCGCACGAAGCGGCGGCGCAGCTCGTCGGCCTCCTGGCCCGCGACCTTGTCCGGGCGCAGCAGCTTCACCGCCACGCGCCGGTCGAGGCGCTGGTCGTACGCCGTCCACACCTGGCCCATGCCGCCCTGCCCGATGAGCGTGGACAGTTCGTAGCGGCCGGTGATCAGGCGTCCGGTCCCCTGGGTCACCTGTCTCCTTCGTGCTTGCGGAGATAGTCACTGAGCTCGTCGAGTTCGGCGCGCACCTGGTCTATTCGGGCGGGCCCGGGACGCTGCGGCTCCGGCGCCGACTGCGGCTGCGGCTGCGGCGGTTGGGGTGCCGGCTGCGGCTGGACCGGCGGGCCGGGCGTGTAGGGCTGCGGGACCTGGACCGGCGGGAAGCCGTACCCGGTCTGCTGCGGGGAGTACACCGTGGTCTGGGTGTACGGCGCCGGCGGGACCATGCGGGTCCGGCTGAAGTGGCGTATGTCCGCGTAGAGGTAGTACGCGACGATCGCCGCCAGGCCGCCGAGCAGCATCGACATGCCGACGTCGCCGCGCCAGGTGGTGAAGTCCTCCTTGCCCGGGTCGCTGCCGAGGATGTACAGCGTCGCGATGACGTGGATGATCGAGAGGGCGAAGAGGAACCAGTCGAGCGGCTTGCGGGTCACCGAGGCGAGCCGCAGCAGGCTGGCCCAGGCGAGCACGCCGCAGCTCATGACCGCGACCACCACGAAGATCACCCTCAGGGTGACCTGTCCCCCCTGATCGGGGCCGGGGGGCGGTGTCGGCGCGTAGCCGTGGCCTTGCATGGCTGCTCCTGATGGCCTGGTGAGAGCGGACGTGCGATGTCGTTCAGAGCGTATAGGTCGACCACGACATGCGGTCCAGGGTTGTGGACAACCGTTGCGGCTTTGGTGCTGGTCACGTCGTCCGAGGCGGAGCGGTTCCGTCCGGAAGACGTGTACGGGGCGTCAGTCGGGGGTGGCCGGTTCAGTCCGGGGCGACCGTGCCGTCCGTCAGGCCGTCGTACATGCCGCGGACGAGGCTTTCGCCGAGTCGGCCCGCCTGGCGAAGGGCGTCCTCGAAGGCGGCCAGGGCGCGGAACCGTTCGCCGTAGCGGCGCTGCTGGTCCAGTGGGAGCCGGGGCAGTTGAAGGCGGCGTACGTCGAGGCGGGTGGCGGTGGAGGCGTAGCTGCTGGCCTGGCGGCTGTTGGCGGTGCCCCTCAGGAACCCGGCGACGAACCACGCGTCCAGTGCGGCCGGGTCGGGCCGCAGGAGGGTGAGGTTGCGGCCGAGGGCGGCGCCCGCGGTGTCCTCGTCGATCACCCGTGCGACACCGCCGCCGCCGAGCACGGGGACGACGACATCGCCCGCCTCCACCAGTACGGGATCGTCGCCGGTCTCCGGCAGGTTGCCCGAGGGTGATGTGCCGGCCAGGACGTCGTGGTCGGTGAGCACGCGCGCGTGCGGGCCGTTTCCGCCGGTCCGCAGCAGCAGGGCTCCCCCGCGCGCGAGTTCGCCGACCGTGGTGAGCGGCCACCGCGCGGGCTGCACCTCCTCGGCGACCGGGGGTGCGAGGTCGGCGGTCAGCCGAAGGGTCTCGCCGAGGCGTTCGCGTACGGCGGTCAGTTCCTCGGCGCCGCCCGCGGCCGGGGGCGGCAGATGCCGGGCGGGGGCCAGGTCCACGTCGTCGTCCAGCAGGTCGATGACCAGCAGCGCACGGCTCAGCCCCGGCCGCTCCTCGGCCTCGCCCGCGCGGTCGAACGGCCGCCAGGCGTCGAGTACGGCGGTGCGTACGGCCGCCCAGTCGACCCCGCCCCGACCCTCGGCCCCGAGCCGCCCGGTGTCGACCAGCAGCAGCTCGGGCCGCGCGGGGGCCTTGCCGGGACGGCGCAGCACCCACAGATGCAGCGGGATGTTGTACGGGGGCGCCGCGCCGACCGGCAGGGCGATCACGGCGCGCAGGGCACCGCGGCGCAGCAGGTCGGCGCGGATACGGCGCCCCGAGCGGCGGCTGGCGGCGGCCGGTGGCATCAGCAGCACGGCGGTGCCGCCGTCCTCCAGGCGGGCCAGCGCGTGCTGGACCCAGGCGAGTTCGGACTCCGTGCGGGCCGGGAAGCCGTACTCCCAGCGCGGGTCGTAGGCCAGTTCGTCGTGGCCCCAGTTGCGCTCGTTGAACGGCGGGTGGCACAGCACCGTCTCGGCCCTGAGCTGTGGGAACGCGTCCGCGCGGAGGCTGTCGCCGGGGGCGGTGCGGACGGTGCTCCTGGTGCGCAGGGCGAGGCGCAGCGCGGTGAGGGCGGCCAGTTCGGGGGCGCTGTCCTGGCCGTAGAGCTCCTGGTCGGGACGGGGTGCGACGGCGCGCAGGAGGGCGCCGGTGCCGCAGGCCGGGTCGAGCACCGAGCGGGCGGGGCCGGCGAGTTCGGCCATCAGTTCGGCGAGCTCGCCCGGGGTGAGCGTGTACTGGCGGGGGTTGGCGTCGAGGTGCCGGGCCAGCAGGAACTCGAAGGTCTGCCGTGCGCCCAGGTCGGCCGCGAGTTCCGTGGCACCGCGGAGCAGCGGGACGGAGGGGAGCAGTTCGGCGGGCGTCGGCTGGGGCAGGGCGGATTCGTGGGCCGTGCCCAAGCGCGGGGTGAGGACCTGGCGGAGTGGGTCGGCGAGGAGCTCGGCCAGTTGCCGGTCGTCGGGGCAGGCACTCAACTCCAGCCAGACCAGGGGGCGGTCGTGGAGGTGGAGCAGGGCGCAGCCCGCGTGCACCAGGGCCGTGACGGGGCCGTCCGGGTGGTTGGTGATCTGCTGCCAGACCCGCTCCTTGAGGGGCACCTCGGCGAGTTTGCCCTGCTTGCGCAGCCACTCCTCGACCTCGGTGAGCGCGAAGGACGGGCTGGTCTCGGTGCCGCCGACCGGTTTGGGGAAGTCGGCATGGCGCCGGCGCCAGTTGCTGACGGCGGCACGGCCGACTCCCGCAAGCCGCGCGATCTCCGCGGCGGTGACCTCTGTCCCGTTGCCCTGCACGCGCCCGCTCCCCTCGTACCCGCTGTGTGACGCCGAGCATACCGACGCACGCAAGATCTACCCATTCACGCCGTGTACACACTCGACTTTGTGAACCATGTTGACTCGGTTCACAAGCTCTGCTGTGATTGACCCATCGAACGACGGGCCGCCCCAGCCGGGTGGTCACATGTCGACGTGTGGCCGTATGCCGTCGCACGCCGAGGAAGGGGGGAACAGGCCATGGGGATAAAAGCCCAGCTCGCGGTGAACGCGGCGGTCGGCCTCCTCGTCATCGGCGTGGTCTCGGCGAACGCCGGGAGCAATGACACCGCCCTGTACGGCAACACCACCGACCGCTTCAAGGCCTTTGTGAACAGTCACGGCAGCTCCGCCGAGAGAGCCGCCGTCTCCCATGTCACCGAGGTTCACAGACCCGCCCCACCGGCGGGCGACACCGACTCCACCGACATCCACACCGACTTCACCGGCAGCCCACCCGGCGGCTCCCCGGGTCCCGCCCGACTGATCACCGCCGCCTTCGCCGATTGGAAGCACGACGAGCGGGGCCGCGTCACGGTCTACGCGTCGACGGGCGAACCACTCGACACCCGCACGTACTGACACCGCCCGGCCCCGCCGGGGGACGTCACCGCACACCGATCCACACCCACAGCACCTCGGCATCCGCATGCCCATCCATTCCGCATGCGCGCCATCACCGATCACTTCACCTCATTTCATGAAATCCCAGGGGGGATTCCCATGCGTCGCACCGCACTCGCCGCTCTCTGCATCGCCGCCGCGGCCACCGTCTCGCTCACCGGCTGTCTGCCCGGCAGCGAGCCCAAGGGTCCGTTCGCCGGGCTGACCGGTGGTGAGATCGCCGACAAGGCCATGAAGGCCACCTCGGGCGCGGACTCGCTCCGGATGAAGGGCGAGATCGAGGACGAGTCCGCCGGCGGCACCGTCCAGCTCGACATGGCCCTCAACAAGAAGGGCGACTGCGCCGGCACCATGAGCATGGGCGGCGAGGGTCAGGCCGAGCTGATCAAGGTCGGCGACACCATCTACATGAAGTACGACGAGGCTTTCCTCCGCGCCCAGTCCAAGGACTCCTCCAAGGAGGAGGCCGACATGGTCGTGGACATGCTCGCCAACAAGTGGACCAAGACGTCCGCGACCGCCAAGGATTCCAAGGACATCGCCGACTTCTGCGACCTCGACACCGTGCTCTCCGACTTCGAGGACGTCAACTCCGACGCCACCCGCGGCAAGACCACCACGGTCGACGGCACCCCCGCGATCATCCTCAACGAGCGCGACGGCAAGGACCGTTACACCCTGTACGTGGCCACCGAGGGCAAGCCGTACCTCCTGCGAGTCATCAGCAAGTCCGCCAAGGAGCCCGGCGACCTCACCTTCACCGACTACAACAAGCCGGTCCCGGCCGAGGCCCCCAAGGGCAAGGTGATCGACCTGGACGAGGAGTGGAGCTGACGCGGGCGGGAGGCGCGTCCCGGGCGCCGGAGAGGCAGGCGTCCGGGGCGCGCGAGGACTCCGTCGGGCACCCCTCGGTCGTTCAGTTCGCGTGGAAGCGTGCAGGAGCCTTGGTCGGGTTGCCCCCGGAGGGGAGCTGCTGGTCGGGGCAGGTGGTCAGGACTCGTTTCATGGCGGACTGTTCGGCCGAGGTGACCCAGAGGCCGTACTTCTTCTTCACGGCGACCTGCGTGGCCACGTAGGTGCAGCGGTAGGCCTTGTTGGGCGGGAGCCAGGTGGCCGTGTCGCCGTCGCCCTTGCCCCGGTTGGTGCCCGCGTCGACCGCGAGGAGGTTGAGCGGGTCGTTGGCCAGGGCTATGCGTTTGCTGGCGTCCCACTGCTGGGCGCCCTTCTGCCAGGCGTCGGAGAGGGCCACGATGTGGTCTATGTCGATCTGACTGCGGCCCCGTACGAAGGTCACCTCCTCGCCGGTGTACGGGTCCGGGTCGAGCACACCCGAAGCCACCATGCAGTCCCCGTCCTTGAACTTCACACTCTCCAGGTCGCGCTTGAGTATGTCGTCGCGGGTGTCGCAGCTGTTGGAGTCCGTGTCGGCCCAGGGGCTGCCGAACTCGTCGCGGTCGTAACCGGTCTTGGGCGCGCGCCCCTTGACCGGCAGTGCCTCCGCGGCGGCGAGGGCGGCGCCTCCCCCGCCAGGGTTCTCCTCCGGGCCCGCCGACCCCTCCGTGCCCGGTTCGCAGCCGCTGACCGCGACCAGGACCAGAGCGGCGACAGCGACCGCACCCCTCATCCGCATCACGCGACACCCCTCCCATTGCCCTTGTTCTCGGTCGGCCTTCGTCGTCTTCCCTGTTCAACCCGGCTTGAACGCGTTTGTTCGACACGGTAGCGGCCGACAGGAGGAGCGCTACGGGCACCTCGGTGGGCAGTGGATGCACGCCGGGCGCGCGTCCAAGTCGCTCATATCCTGCCGATCCCCAATGTCGTCTCCGACGGCAGCAGGCCCGAGCCGATCACGGCTATCCAGAACTCGCCCAGCAGGTCGGCGAGCCGCGCGGTGTCGGCCGCGCCCAGGAACTGCCAGGGAGCCGCGGCCAGCTGGTCGGTGTGCTGTTCGACCTGTCGGCGCAGGCTCCGGCCGGCCTCCGTGGCCGTACCGTCGTCCGAGTCGTCCGGGTGGTCGACCAGGCCGCGTGCCGCGAGGCGGTCGCGGGCGGCCGTCCACTCCTGCCGGGTCCAGCCCCGGCTCTCGAAGCGTTCCACCGAGGCCGCGCCCATGGCCGCGAAGGAGACCAGGGACTCGGTGGGATCGAGGCCCGCGATCATCAGGGCGGCGAGATGGCCGTCGCCCCGGTGTTCGCGCAGGATCGTCGCCGCGTGCCAGAGCTGAAGGTGTGCGGGCTCCGGCCAGGGCAGCTCGGCGTTGGCCGCGGCCAATGGGCGGCCGGCCGTGTTCACGGACTCCGCGGCCCGGCGGGCGAGTCCAGCCGCCTCCACGAGTTCGGGGCTGTTCACCCTGTCGCCGAGTATCGCTCGGTAGGCCCGGTCGATCGCCCGCTCCCGGGCCGCCAGCACCGCCTCCGGGCTCGCCGTCCTCCAGGCCGGGTCGATGTGCTCGGCGACCATGCGCGGGCTGAAGCTGTAGAAGGCGGAGGCGACGCGCCCGCTCCCGGCCGCGCCCAACGGTGCCGCCCGGTACGGGAAGTAGCTCGGCCATCGCTCCCCCACCCCGTACCCGAGCGTGGCCGCTTCCTCGAAGGCCTCCGGCGCGTAGTAGAGGACGGCGTGCAACGGCTCCAACAGGTGCCACATACGGCGCACCTCGCCGAGGTCCACCGACTCGTTCTCGGACATGACGCATCCCCCTTTGCCTCATCCCCGGCCATCTCGACCGAGCCAAAACTTGACACTGGCTAGATTGCCGGACCGCACGGAACTTGTCAATGACTAGATTCCGCGTACGCTGTGCCCATGCCCCGCAGCACCAAGCCCGACCGCCCCTACCACCACGGCGACCTACGCCGCGCGATCCTCCAGGCCGCGCTCGACGTCATCGCCGCCGACGGCCCGTCCGCGCTGAGCCTGCGCGACCTCGCCCGCCGCGCGGGCGTCTCGCACGCGGCGCCGGCCCATCACTTCAAGGACCGCACGGGGCTGCTCACCGCGATCGCGGCGGAGGGGCACGGGCTGTTGGCGGCGGCGCTCGCGGAGGCCGAGGATCTGCGGGGCGCGGGCGTGCGCTACGTACGCTTCGCGCGTGAGCACCCGGCGCACTTCCAGGTGATGTTCCGCCCGGAACTGCTCCGTGAGGACGACCTCGAACTGACCACCGCCCGCGCCCTGTCGAGCGAACAGCTCCGCACCGCCGTCACCACCGCCCGCCCGGAGACCGCCGTCACCGACCCCCGGCTGGCCGGTATCGCCGCCTGGTCCTTCGCCCACGGCTTCGCCACACTGTTGCTCAGCCACAACCTGGACGCGGTCGTGGGCGACCAGGACCCGGAGGAGGTCTTCCGCACGGCCACGGAGCGGCTGTTCCCCACGGGATGACCGCACCGCCCCCTGCGCCCCTAAGACCCCAGAATCGAAGCCAAGAACTCCCCCGTCCACCCCAGCAACTCCCGCCCGACCAGCGGCTTTCCCCCGACCTTCGCCGTCTTCGGCCTGGGCACCAGCACCTGGTGTACCGCCGGCTTGATGACCGTGCCGGGGTACAGCCGCTTCAGCCTCAGCTCCTGCGACTCCCTCAGCTCGACCGGGGCGAAGCGGATGTTGTTGCCCTGGAGGACGATCTCGCCCACACCACAGGCTCGGGCGAGCATGCGCAGCCCCGCCACCAGCAGCAGGTTCTCCACCGGCTCGGGGAGCTTGCCGTAGCGGTCGACGAGTTCCTCGCGTACGGCGGCGATGTCGGCCTCGGTGTTGATGGAGGCGATGGCGCGGTAGGCCTGTAGGCGAAGCCGCTCGCCGGGGGCGTAGTCGTGCGGGACGTGGGCGTCGACGGGGAGCTCGATCTTCACCTCAAGCGGCGGCTCCTCCCATCCTTCCGCCGAAGGCTCCCTCGTCTCCAGCTGGCGGCGGTAGTCCGCGACCGCCTCGCCGACCATGCGGACGTACAGGTCGAAGCCGACGCCCGCGATGTGACCGGACTGTTCGCCGCCCAGCAGATTGCCCGCGCCTCGGATCTCCAGGTCCTTCATCGCCACGTACATGCCCGCGCCCATCTCCGTGTGCTGGGCGATGGTCGCCAGGCGCTCGTGGGCCGTCTCCGTCAGCGGCTTCTCGGGCGGGTAGAGGAAGTACGCGTAACCGCGTTCCCTTCCTCGGCCCACACGGCCTCTCAGCTGGTGCAGCTGCGACAGGCCGAACGTGTCTCCCCGCTCCACGATCAGCGTGTTCGCGTTCGAGATGTCGATGCCCGACTCCACGATCGTCGTCGACACGAGCACATCGAACTTCTTCTCCCAGAAGTCGACGACGACCTGTTCCAGGACCTGTTCCGACATCTGGCCGTGGGCCGTCGCGATCCGCGCCTCCGGGACGATCTCGCGCAGCCTCGCCGCCGCGCGGTCGATCGACTCCACCCGGTTGTGGATGTAGAAGACCTGGCCCTCGCGCAGCAGTTCGCGGCGGATCGCCGCGCCGATCTGCTTCTCCTCGTACGGGCCGACGAAGGTCAGGACCGGGTGGCGCTCCTCGGGCGGGGTCGTGATCGTCGACATCTCCCGGATGCCCGTGACCGCCATCTCCAGCGTCCTCGGGATCGGGGTCGCGGACATCGTCAGCACGTCCACGTTCGCCCGCAGCTTCTTCAGCTGCTCCTTGTGTTCGACGCCGAAGCGCTGTTCCTCGTCGACGATGACCAGGCCCAGGTCCTTGAACTTCGTCTCCGAGGAGAACAGGCGGTGCGTGCCGATGACGATGTCGACCGCGCCGTCCCGCAGGCCCTCCAGGGTGGCCTTGGCCTCGGTGTCCGTCTGGAAGCGGGACAGCGCCTTCACGCTGACCGGGAACTGGGAGTACCGCTCGCTGAACGTGCCGAAGTGCTGCTGCACCAGGAGGGTCGTCGGGACCAGGACGGCGACCTGCTTGCCGTCCTGGACGGCCTTGAAGGCGGCGCGGACCGCGATCTCCGTCTTGCCGTAGCCGACGTCGCCGCAGATCAGGCGGTCCATCGGGACCGTCTTCTCCATGTCCTCCTTGACCTCGGCGATCGTGGTCAGCTGGTCGGGCGTCTCCGCGTACGGGAAGGCGTCCTCCAGTTCGCGCTGCCAGGGGGTGTCGGGCGCGAAGGCGTGTCCGGGGGCCGCCATGCGGGCCGAGTACAGCTTGATCAGATCGGCCGCGATCTCCTTGACGGCCTTCTTCGCCCGCGCCTTCGTCTTCGTCCAGTCCGCGCCGCCCAGACGGTGCAGGGTGGGGGCCTCGCCGCCGACGTACTTGGTGATCTGTTCCAGCTGGTCGGTGGGGATGTAGAGGCGGTCGCCGGGCTGGCCGCGCTTGGCGGGGGCGTACTCCACGACCAGGTACTCGCGGGTCGCGCCCTGCACGGTGCGCTGGACCATCTCGATGTAGCGGCCGACGCCGTGCTGCTCGTGGACGATGTAGTCGCCGGACTCGAGGGTGAGCGGGTCGATGGTCTTGCGGCGGCGGGCGGGCATCCGGGCGCCGTCCTTGCCGGCCGCCTTCTGCCCGGAGAGGTCGGTCTCGGTGAGCACGGCCAGCTTCAGCGCCGGGTCGACGAAGCCGTGGTCGATCGAACCGCACGCCACATGCACGACCGACGGGGAGATCTCGCCCAGGTCGGCCACCAGCCGGGCCGGTACGCCCTCGCCGCCCAGCACCTCGACCGTACGGGCGGCCGGGCCGTGGCCCTCGGTCACGAACACCGTGCGCCAGCCGTCGGCGAGCCAGCCCTTGGTGTCCGCCAGCGCCTTCGCCGTGTCGCCGCGATAGGTCTCCGGCGCGTGCATGCCGAGCTTGAGAGTGTCCGCGTCCAGTTCCTCGTCCGCCGCGAACGGGGACACCGACCACCACATCATGTCCAGCTCACGGGCCCGGTCACGGACGTCCGCGATGGACCACAGCGACGCCGCGCCGACATCGATGGGCGCCTCGCCGCCACCCGCCGTCGCCGCCCACGACGCCTGCAGGAACTCCTGCGACGTGGCCACCAGGTCCGCCGCCCGCGTACGCACCCGCTCCGGGTCGCACACGACGGCCATGGTGCCCTTCGGCATGACGTCGATCAGCAGCTCCATGTCGTCGACGAGGACCGGAGCGAGGGATTCCATGCCTTCCACGGCGATGCCCTCGGCGATCTTGCCGAGGAGTTCGCCCAGTTCGGGGTGGCGCTCGGCGAGGGCCTTCGCGCGCGCCCGGACCTCGTCGGTGAGCAGCAGCTCACGGCAGGGCGGGGCCCACAGGCCGTGCTCGGCGACCTCCAGCGAGCGCTGGTCGGCGACCTTGAAGTAGCGGATCTCCTCGACGTCGTCGCCCCAGAACTCCACCCGCAGGGGGTGCTCCTCGGTCGGCGGGAAGACATCCAGGATGCCGCCGCGTACGGCGAACTCGCCGCGCTTCTCGACGAGTTCGACCCGGGCGTACGCGGCTGCCGCGAGCGCTTCGACCGTACGGTTCAGGTCGGCGGTCTCGCCCGTGCGCAGGGCTACGGGCTCCAGGTCGCCGAGGCCCTTGACCTGGGGCTGGAGGACCGAGCGGACGGGGGCGACGACCACCGACACCGGGCCGGTCTCCGGGTCGTCCGGGCTCGGGTGGGTCAGACGGCGCAGGACCGCGAGGCGGCGGCCGACGGTGTCACTGCGCGGGCTCAGCCGCTCGTGCGGGAGCGTTTCCCAGGCCGGGTACTCCACGACGCCGTCCGGGGGGAGCAGGCTGCGGAGGGCTGCCGCCAGGTCCTCGGCCTCCCGGCCCGTCGCCGTGACGGCCAGTACGGGGCGGGCGGCGTCCCTGGCGAGGGCCGCGATCGCGAACGGGCGGGCCGCCGGGGGGCCGACCAGGTCGATGTGGGTGCGGTGGCCGTCGGCTGCCGACCTGATCGCTTCCGCGAGGGGGGCGTCCTTGACTACGGCGTCTAGCAGACCGTGGAGGCTCATGGAAGGCGGTTCCCGTCCGGGGGATGGGGGGTGGGCAGGGTGGGGCTTGCGGAGTGGGGGCAACACGAACGCCCGGCCTCGTGGGACGGGCCGGGGGTGTCTGGGGGTCCAGGGTACGACGTGGGGTGGGGGTGGTGGCGGGGCTGTGGACAGCCGGGGGTGCGCCCGGGAAGGGTCACGTCCTCGACCCCGCCGCGCCTTATAGCTCGGTCCAGGTGGTTTGTTGGCGGGTGCGGGTGGGTGGGGGCTGGGCGCGGAGTTCCCCGCGCCCCTTGCGGGGTGCAGCCCCTGTAGGGTCGTTCGGCAGGTCCCGGTTCTCCGTGCCAAGGGCCCGACGTCCGAGAAGTCCTAGACGCCCGAACGTGAGTCCGCCCTTGATATCCCCTCGCGCAGCTTCCGGGGCAGCCGCGGAAGCGGTACCCGCAGCGATACCCTCGCCGGTCACGGCGGTGTCGGTCTCGGCGTCATCGCTTCGCTTCCGGCGGTTCTTCGTCGGCCGGCGAGATCCGTATCTCGTTGCGGTCGGGCTGTTCATGGCGTACGCGGCTGTGTCGGTCGGGCGGTTTCGGCACATGGGGACGCGGTCGTGGGATCTGGGGATCTTCGAGCAGGCGGTGCGGGCGTACGCGCAGCTGCGGGCGCCCGTCGTCGATCTCAAGGGGCCGGGGTTCCATGTCCTCGGGGATCACTTCAGCCCGGTCACCGCGCTGCTCGCGCCCTTCTACCGGGTCTTCCCCTCTCCCGTGACGCTGCTCGTCGCGCAGGCGGCGTTGTTCGCGTTGTCGGCGGTGCCGGTGACGCGGGCCGCCGCGAGGGCGCTCGGGCGGGCCCGGGGGCTCGCGCTGGGCGTGGCGTACGGGCTGTCGTGGGGGCTGCAGCGGGCCGTGGACTTCGACTTCCACGAGATCTGTTTCGCCGTACCCCTGATCGCGTTCTCCCTGGAGGCGCTGCTGGCGCACCGGTGGCGCGCCGCGCTGCTCTGGGCGCTCCCGCTCGTGCTGGTCAAGGAGGACCTGGGGGTCACGGTCGCCGCGATGGCCGTCGTCGTCGCGCTCCGCGCCCCGCGGCGGGGCGCGCCGCACATGGTGCCGTACGCCCTCGCCGTCGCCTCGTTCGGCACGGTGGCCGCGCTGATGACCTTCACCATGATCATCCCGGCCTTCAACACCACCGGCGGCTACGACTACTGGTCCAAGGTCGGCGAGACCGGGCCCTTCACCGGCGCGGACATCAAGTTCCGCACGCTTCTCTGGCTGCTGGTCCCGACCACCGGGTTGCTCGCCCTGCGCTCACCGCTCCTGATCGCCGCCCTGCCCACCATCGGCTGGCGTTTCCTCTCCTCCGACGAGCACTTCTGGGGCACGGACTGGCACTACAGCGCCGTGCTGATGCCGATCGTCACCCTCGCCCTCGTCGACGCGCTCCCGGCCGCCCGGCACAGTCAGCGCCTCTGGCTGCGGTCGTACGCCGTCCATCTGCCCGCCGCCGTCCTCGCGGCCTCGCTGGCGCTGACCACCACGCTGCCGCTCTCGACGCTGACCGAGGCCGAGGCGTACCGCAAACCGGACCGGGTCACCGCCGTCGAGAAGTTGCTCGACACCATCCCGGACGGCGCCACCGTCGAGTCCAACGTCGGCCCCATCAGCCGACTCACCTCCCGCTGCCGGGTCTTCTGGATCGGCCGCGCCAAGCCCCTCGAACCCGACTACATCGTCTTCAACAACTCCTCGCGGTGGGTGAAGGACGTCCCCCTGTACGCCCGTCAGCTCCATCCCGACGCCCGGTACGAGCTGCTGGGCGTCATCCAGGGGTATGTGCTGCTGAAACGTACCTCCTCCCCCTGAACACCCGGTGGAGCCCGGCTTGAACACACGGTGGAGC
>NZ_AEJC01000047.1 GCF_000317595.1 Streptomyces ipomoeae 91-03
TGGTGTGGCGAAGCGAAGCGATCAGTGGTGGCCGTGGCCGCTCATGATCTCCTTGTACTCCTCGACGGTGGGCTTGACGATCTGGTTGTCGTCGCTGTAGTAGCCCTTGCTCAGCTTGGCGCGGAGCTTCTCGCGGCGAGTGATCTTGCGGGCGACGCCGTTCTCGTCGACCGCCGGACCGATCTCGGCCGGCTTGTACTGGTCGTGCGCGGTGAGCGTGTGCAGCTGCTCCTGGCTGAGCGGCTCGTGCACCTCGATGAACTCCCCGTGCGGCAGACGCTTGATGATGCCGGTCTCGCGACCGTGCAGCACCTTGTCCCTGTCACGGCGCTGGAGGCCGAGGCAGATCCGCTTGGTGACGATGAACGCGATGACCGGGGCCACGAAGAACGCGATCCGGACGAACCAGGTCACCGCGTTGATCGACAGGTGGAAGTGGGTCGCGAACAGGTCGTTGCCGCCGCCGATCAGCATGACCACGTACCAGGTGATCCAGGCGACACCGATGGCCGTGCGCGTCGGAGCGTTGCGCGGCCGGTCGAGAATGTGGTGCTCGCGCTTGTCGCCGGTGACCCAGGACTCGATGAACGGGTAGACCGCGATCGCCGCCAGGACCATCGGGAAGATCATCAGCGGGACGAACACGCCCAGGACGAGTGTGTGGCCCGCGAAGTTGATCTCCCAGCCCGGCATGGCACGGATGAGGCCCTCGGAGAATCCCATGTACCAGTCGGGCTGCGCACCGGTGGACACCTGGTCCGGGCGGTACGGGCCCATGGCCCAGATCGGGTTGATCTGGAAGAGCGCCGCGATCACCGCGACGACACCGAAGACCAGGAAGAAGAAGCCTCCGGCCTTGGCCATGTAGACCGGCAGCAGCGGCATGCCGACCACGTTGTTGTTGGTCTTGCCGGGGCCCGCGAACTGCGTGTGCTTGTGGTAGAAGACCAGGATCAGGTGGGCCACCACGAGGCCGAGCATGATGCCCGGCAGCAGCAGGACGTGGACCGAGTAGAAGCGTGCCACGAAGTCGCCGCCCGGGAACTCCCCGCCGAAGAGGAAGAACGCCAGGTACGTGCCGACGATCGGCACGGACAGGACCGCGCCCTCCATGAAGCGGACACCGGTGCCGGAGAGCAGGTCGTCCGGGAGCGAGTAACCGGTGAAGCCGGTGAACATGCCGAGGACGAACAGCAGGAAGCCGAACAGCCAGTTGATCTCACGCGGCTTGCGGAACGCGCCCGTGAAGAACACGCGCATCATGTGCACGAACATCGCCGCGAGGAAGATCAGCGCCGCCCAGTGGTGGATCTGCCGGATCAGCAGACCACCGCGCACCTCGAAGGAGATGTGCATGGTCGAGTTGAACGCCTCGGACATCAGCTGGCCCTGCAGCGGGACGTACGGGCCGTTGTACTCCACCTCGTTCATCGACGGGTGGAAGAACAGCGTCAGGTACACACCCGTGAGGATGATGATGATGAAGCTGTAGAGCGCGACCTCGCCCAACATGAACGACCAGTGGTCGGGGAAGATCTTGCGCATGTTGGCCTTGGCCAGGGAGTAGATCCCGAGCCGGCCGTCGGCCCAGTCGGCGACGCGCTCGCCGGCCGGTGCCTTCCCGCGCGAGCGCGAGTCGGTGGTGGTCGTAGTGCTCATCCGCGCTCCCAGAAGGCAGGACCGACGGGCTCTTCGAAGTCACTCACCGCTTCGAGGTAGCCGTCATCACCGACGGTGATCCTCAGCTGCGGAAGGGCGTGACCCGCAGGGCCGAAGATGACCCGACCGCCGTCGGCGAGGTCGAAGGTGGACTGGTGGCAGGGGCAGAGCACATGGTGCGTCTGCTGCTCGTACAGGGAGATCGGGCAACCGACGTGGGTGCAGATCTTCGAGAACGCCACGATGCCCTCGTGCGACCACTCCAGCTCGCGCTTGTCCTTGATGTCGTCCGGCTGGAGCCGGACGATCATCAGGGCGTCCTTGGCGATGTTCTTCTGGAAGTCGTGGTCGTGCTCGTCCAGACCGTCCGGCATGGCGAAGGTCAGCGACCCGACCGCGACGTCGGAGGGACGCAGCGGCTCCATGGTGTTCATGTTGACGAGCTTCTTGCCCTTGGCCCATGTGGTGTGCCGCAGCTTGGTGCCGGGCGCCGGGCCGAGGCCGCCCAGCAGCATGACGCCGGAGAGCGGGAACAGGGCCAGCGCGCCGAACATCGTGGTGCGGATCAGCTTGCGACGGCCGAGCGCGGACTCCTTGGCGCCCTGCTTGAAGTCGGCGAGGACCTTCGCCTTGACCTCGGGCGAGGCCTCGATCGGGTGTCGCTCGTCAGCGATCTCCACGTCCGACATCAGCGTGCGGGCCCAGTGGACCGCGCCGGCGCCGATGCAGAACAGGGCCAGACCGAGGGTGCTGCCCAGCGCGAAGTTCAGCGCGCTGATGTGACCGAACGGCCAGATGAAGACCGACTTGTCGACGTCGATCGTCAGGTACGAGGCGATGAAGCCGACGGTGGACAGCATCGACACCGTGAACAGCAGGGCGACCGTGCGCTCGGACCGCTTGGCGGCCCGCTCGTCGATGTCCTGGATCCGGTGCTCGTGAGGCGGGAGGCCAGGGTCGGCGAACGGGTTCTCCTCGTTCGCCACCTTCACCGCGCCGTGCGCGTCCTGCTCAGCGGGCAGGTTCTCTTCTGGAATGTCTTGGCTACTCATGACTTCTTGGCCTTTGCGGTCCGAGCGGCGACCCAGACGGCGACGGCGATCAGCGCGCCGAGCCCGAAGATCCAGCCGAAGAGGCCCTCGCTGACCGGACCGAGTCCGCCGAGGTTGAGGCCACCGGGCTCAACGGTGTCGTCGCTGTTGACCGCTTCGAGGTACGCGATGATGTCCTTCTTGTTCTCCTCCGACATCGTGGTGTCGGGGAAGGACGGCATGTTCTGCGGGCCGGTCTGCATGGCCTCGTAGATGTGCTTCGGGTCGACACCCTCAAGGCTCGGCGCGTACTTGCCCTCGGACAGCGCGCCGCCCTTGCCGGTGAAGTTGTGGCACTGAGCACAGTTGGTACGGAAGAGCTCGCCGCCCTCGGCGATGTCCGCGCCCTCGGGGTTGTACGCGTTCTCGGACGGGATCTCCGGACCAGAGCCCAGGGAGGCGATGTACGCCGCGAGCTGGTCGATCTGCGCCTGCTTGTAGACGACCTTCTTGCGCGGGATCTGCGCGCCCGGCTGCTGGGCGGGCATACGGCCGGTGCCGACCTGGAAGTCGACGGCCGCCGCGCCCACGCCCACCAGGGAAGGCCCGTCGGTGGTGCCCTGACCGCCGGTGCCGTGGCAGCTCGCGCAGCCGACGGCGTAGAGCTTCTTGCCCTCCTCGATGGTGAGGGTCTGGGCGGTTTCATCGGCTCGCGCGTTTTCCGCAGGCGCGAAGGCGTAGAACAGCCCCCCGGTGGCCGCCAGCGCGATGAGTAGGACGACGAACGCCGCCAGCGGATGGCGTCGTCGTGCGGAGAGCTTTTTCACGGATTACCCCGGTGTCAGGATCTTCTGCGTCGGTGCTTCTGGAAGGGTCGTTCTCGGCTCGAGGCGGGCGCTTGCTCCACCCGGCCCGGCGCCCGATTACTTGATCATGTAGATCGTGGCGAAGAGGCCGATCCAGACGACATCGACGAAGTGCCAGTAGTAGGACACGACGATGGCCGCCGTCGCCTGCTCGTGGGTGAACCTCCGGGCCGCGTACGTGCGGCCGAGGACCAGCAGGAAGGCGATGAGGCCGCCCGTCACGTGCAGGCCGTGGAAGCCGGTGGTCAGGTAGAAGACCGAGCCGTACGGGTCGGACGAGAGCGACAGGCCCTCGTGCTTGACCAGCTCGGTGTACTCGAAGACCTGACCGCCGATGAAGATCGCGCCCATGATGAAGGTGACGATGAACCACATCCGGAGCTTCTTCACATCCCCGCGCTCGGCGGCGAACACACCGAGCTGGCAGGTGAGGGAGGAAAGCACCAGGATCGTCGTGTTCGTCGCCGAGAACGGGAAGTTCAGGGCATCGGCCTTCTCCGCCCAGAACTCGGGACCGGTCACCGATCGCAGGGTGAAGTACATCGCGAAGAGGGCCGCGAAGAACATCAGCTCGGAGCTCAACCAGATGATGGTTCCGACGCTGGTGAGGTTCGGCCGGTTGACCGACGGGTGCGCGTGCCCGGTATCTACTGTCGTTGCTGTCGCCACGACCGACATTATGTCGGTCGCTTATCCCGCCCTCACTCCGGGGGGTGCCGTTCGGAGTGTTGCTCCCTTCCGTACCGGTGCTGACGTGGTGTTCAAGGGAGTAGCATCCGCGCAACGGGCCTGTCCTTACGACGCTGACGTCACGGAGGAACAATGCAGCCGACCGCCACGGTGCTGGTCTACAGCGACGACTCCAACACCCGCGAACAGGTACGGCTGGCCTCGGGCCGGCGACCGGCTCCTGATGTGCCCCCGGTCGAGTTCGTGGAGTGCGCTACTCCGGGTGCTGTTGTCAGGGAGTTGGACAAGGGCGGGATCGACGTCTGCGTCCTGGACGGGGAGGCCGTGCCCATGGGGGGCATGGGGTTGTGCCGGCAGATCAAGGACGAGGTGTTCAACTGTCCGCCGGTGCTTCTGCTGATCGCTCGGCCTCAGGATGCGTGGCTTGCCACGTGGAGTCGGGCGGAGGGGGCCGTGACGCTGCCGCTGGAGCCGGTGGAGTTCGCTGCGGCCCTGGCCTCCCTGCTCCGTAAGAAGAAGGCGTTGAGCGCCCAGTAGCTCGGGAGCGTCTGTTCTTCGGGCGACTACGGGATCGTCGTGGTTGATCGCGCCCACGCGGCGGAGCCGCGGATCCCGTACAGCCCCGCGCCCCTTACGGGGCGCTCCTCAGACCGACTGCGGATTCAAACGGGCCGTCTGTCGGGCGTCGGGCGGCTGCTTCCTGCCTCCTGCCAGTGCGCTGCCCTCTCGCCACTTCTCCCAGGTGAGGTTCCAGTCGCCGTAGCCGTTGCCGAAGGGGGCCATGGTGTCGCCGGCCGAGTTGACGACCTGGACGATGTCGCCCTCGTTGATGGTGTCGTAGAACCACTCGGCGTCGGCGTTGCTCATGCCGGTGCAGCCGTGGCTGACGTTGGCGTAGCCCTGGGCGCCGGTGGACCAGGGGGCGGCGTGGACGTACTCGCCGCTGTTGGTGACCCTGACGGAGCTGTGGACGATCAGGTCGTAGAAGTCCGAGGCGCCGATGCTGGCGCTGGTCATGCGAACGCTGCCTTCCTTGGCCAGTACGACCTTGACGCCGTTGCGGGTGTCGTAGCCGGGCCTGCCCGTGGTGACCGGGATCTTCTTGATGGCCTTGTCGTTCTTGTAGACGGTCATGCGGTGCGACGCGGCGTCCGTGAGGGCGACGATCTTGTCGCCGGTGGTCAGTGTCAGGGGCTTGGCCTTTCCGCCCCGGATTCGATCGCTGATCTTGATGCCGTCCAGGTTGCTGCGGACCTGGATGGTGGCGTGCGCGGGCCAGTACTCCTTGGGGCGGTAGTGGAGCTTCTTGTCGTCCACCCAGTGCCAGGCGCCCTCCACGGTGGGGGTGGAGCGCACTTTGAGGGCGCGTTCGACCACGGCCCGCGCCGCCCTGTCCTTGACCGGTGTGCCGAGTTCGGCGGTGACGGGCTGGCCGACGCCGTATCTGCCCGCCTTGGGGCCGAAGGTGACATCGAGGCGCTTCTTGGTGAGGGGGCGGCCGGTGTGGAAGGAGCGGACCTCGCGGCCGGAGGCGCCGTCGTCGTCCTCGGTGCTCACGCGGACCGTGTAGCGGGCGTTGGCGGCGAGCGGCGCCGTGGAGTGCCAACGGCTGCCGTCGGCGGAGAGTTCGCCCGCCACGTACCGTCCTGAGGCGTCCAGGGCGGTGACGTCGGTGATACGCGCGTCATGCCTGGCGGTGACTTCCAGGGGCTTGTCCGGGTCGGCCTTCTTGCCTTCTCCGGTCGGGGTGCTGAAGGAGACGTGGTCGCCCGCGTCGTAGGGCCGGTCCGAGAGCGGATGGCCGCCGGAATCGCAGGCGCTGATCGCCACTCCGAGGGAGAGGGCCAGCAGGGTGCCGTGGACGACCATACGGTTGCGCGGGCGCGTCGGTGTCGAGCGGCCGAGCGCACGGAGGTCCGAGGGGTCGAGCACGATCGGTCGCTCGACACCGGCTGTCGCGCCCCGAGAAGACACTGATTGGCTCATGAGCCCAACGTAGGAACGGTCGTCGAGCGTGGCGCGTCGGGTGACCCGAGTGGGGGACATCCGGCGCGGCAAAAGGGGGGAAGCCCGGACCCTCCTGTCGGAGTGTCCGGGCTTCCGTGTGCTCGGCGTGTGTTACTGGTTCTGGTTCTCGCCGCGGTAGTACTCGAAGACCCAGCCCCACAGGCCGATCATGATGATCGGGGCCGAGAAGTACAGGAGCCACCAGCCGAAGATGACACCCATGAAGGCGAGCGCTCCACCGATGCCCAGGGAGAGCGGCTGCCAGCTGTGCGGGCTGAAGAAGCCCTGCTCGCCGGCGTCGTCCGCGACATCGGCCTCCTTGTTGTCCTGGGCACCCACGTCGACGCGCCGGGCCGTGAAGGCCAGGTAGTAGCCGACCATGATGCACAGGCCGAAGGCCAGGAAGAGCGCCGTGGTACCGGCCGGCTCCTTCGACCACACGCCATAGACGATCGCCATGGCGAGGACGAAGACGCTCAGCCAGATGAACATCTTGCCCTGGATCTTCACTTGCCGGCCTCCTTGCCGCTGGCACCGCTGCCCGCGAGCTCACTGGCACCGTGGCCGCCGTGCGCGAGCTGTTCGAGCGCGGCGATCTCCGGGTGGTGCAGGTCGAACGCCGGGGATTCGCTGCGGATCCGCGGCAGGGTGAGGAAGTTGTGCCGCGGCGGCGGGCAGGAGGTCGCCCACTCCAGCGAACGGCCGTAGCCCCACGGGTCGTCGACGCCGACGGGCTTGCCGTACTTGGCGGTCTTCCAGACGTTGTACAGGAACGGCAGGATCGACAGACCGAGGACGAACGAGCTGATCGTGGAGATGGTGTTCAGCGCGGTGAAGCCGTCGGCCGCCAGGTAGTCGGCGTAACGACGCGGCATGCCCTCGGCGCCCAGCCAGTGCTGGACGAGGAACGTGCCGTGGAAGCCGATGAACAGCGTCCAGAAGGTGATCTTGCCCAGGCGCTCGTCCAGCATCTTGCCGGTCCACTTCGGCCACCAGAAGTGGAAGCCGGAGAACATCGCGAAGACGACGGTGCCGAAGACGACGTAGTGGAAGTGCGCCACCACGAAGTACGAGTCGGAGACGTGGAAGTCCATCGGAGGCGAGGCCAGGATGACACCGGTCAGACCACCGAAGGTGAAGGTGATCAGGAAGCCGGTCGCCCAGAGCATCGGCGTCTCGAAGGACAGCGAGCCCTTCCACATCGTTCCGATCCAGTTGAAGAACTTCACGCCGGTCGGTACGGCGATGAGGAACGTCATGAAGGAGAAGAACGGAAGGAGCACGCCACCGGTGACGTACATGTGGTGCGCCCACACCGTCACGGAGAGGCCGGCGATCGCGATGGTCGCGCCGATCAGACCCATGTAGCCGAACATCGGCTTGCGGGAGAAGACCGGGATGACCTCGGAGATGATGCCGAAGAACGGCAAGGCGATGATGTACACCTCTGGATGGCCGAAGAACCAGAAGAGGTGTTGCCACAGCAGGGCGCCGCCGTTGGAGGCGTCGAAGACATGGGCGCCGAACTTGCGGTCCGCCTCCAGGGCGAACAGCGCGGCCGCGAGGACCGGGAAGGCGAGCAGGACCAGGACACCGGTCAGCAGCACGTTCCAGGTGAAGATCGGCATGCGGAACATGGTCATGCCGGGCGCGCGCATGCAGATGATCGTGGTGATGAAGTTGACCGAGCCGAGGATCGTGCCGAAGCCGGAGAAGGCCAGACCCATGATCCACATGTCGGCGCCGACACCCGGCGAGCGGACGGCGTCCGACAGCGGGGAGTAGGCGAACCAGCCGAAGTCGGCCGCACCCTGCGGGGTGAGGAAGCCGGCCACCGCGATCAGCGAGCCGAAGAGGTAGAGCCAGTAGGCGAACATGTTCAGCCGCGGGAACGCCACGTCGGGCGCGCCGATCTGCAGCGGCATGATCCAGTTGGCGAAACCGGCGAACAGCGGCGTCGCGAACATCAGCAGCATGATCGTGCCGTGCATCGTGAACGCCTGGTTGAACTGCTCGTTCGACATGAGCTGCGTACCCGGGCGGGCGAGCTCGGCGCGCATGAAGAGCGCCATGACGCCGCCGATGCAGAAGAACGCGAACGACGTGACCAGGTACAGCGTGCCGATGGTCTTGTGGTCGGTGGTCGTCAGCCACTTGACGACCATCTCACCACGGCGTTGGCGCCGGACCGGCTGCTCGTCCTCGTAGTGGGACCCTGCCGCCGCGGCACCCTGAGGTTCGTTGAGGATGCTCACAGTACGTTCGTCTCCCGGTCCTTCTCGTGCTGGGTCTGCTCGATGCCCGCCGGGACGTAACCGGTCTGCCCCTTCTCGACCAGCTCCTTGAGGTGCTGCTCGTACCGCTCCTGCGAGACGACCTTCACGTTGAAGAGCATCCGGGAGTGGTCGACACCGCACAGCTCGGCGCACTTGCCGAGGAACGTGCCCTCATGGTTGGGCGTCACCTGGAACACATTGGTGTGGCCCGGGATGACGTCCTGCTTCATCAGGAACGGCACCACCCAGAAGGAGTGGATGACGTCACGCGAGGTGAGCACGAAGCGGACGGTCTTGCCCTCGGGGAGCCACAGGGTGGGGCCGGGGTTGCCTGTCTGCGGGTTCCGGTCGCCCGGGATGCCGCAGGTGTACACGCCGCCCGCGTTGTCCGGGAACTGGTTCTTCCACTTACTGGGAATCGCGTCCAGGTTCTCGTCGGTCTTCGCGTCACCGGTCGAGCCGTCGACGTTCTCGATGTAGTTGAAGCACCAGCTCCACTGGAAGCCGACGACGTTGACGGTGACGTCGGGCTTCTTCGACGTGTCGAGGAGCTCCGACTCGTCGCGGGCGGTGAAGTAGAAGAGCACCGAGACGATGATCAGCGGGACGACCGTGTACAGCGCCTCGATGGGCATGTTGTAACGGGTCTGTGGGGGAACTTCGACCTTGGTGCGGCTGCGCCGGTGGAAGAAAGCACTCCACAGGATCAGGCCCCAGACCAGTACGCCCGTGGCGAGCGCGGCCGCCCACGAGCCCTGCCACAGGGAGAGGATCCGCGGAGCCTCTTCCGTGGTCGGGGTGGGCATACCAAGGCGGGGGAAGTCCTTGTATGTGCAACCGGTGGCGGTCGCCAGGACCAGGCCCGCAGTCAGTGCCTGCAGCAGCTTCCGCCGCATCGGGCGCCGCGGCGAGCGGTCGGAGCCGTTGGGACTCACGTAGCGCCTTCCCGAGAGTCTCGCCCGCGCGGTATGGCTGCGGCCTTCTCGCTGGTCGGTCGCCGCCCTGCGTCGGGCAGGGGTTTGGATGTTTATGCGGACCAAACCCTAGCCGACGCCCTCCGGGGGGTCGCGGGGAGGGGGTACCAACGCGCCGGGGGTCACGCCGGGCGCCTAACAGCTCGGGGGTTCGGGTGTTTTGGCGGGTGCGGGTGGTTTGTGGCTGGTCGCGCAGTTCCTCGCGCCCCTTTGGGGCGCCGTCCTGAGCCCCTGCTTATAGCGTTGGCCTGTGGGCTACTTCGACGCTGCTTCATCCGCTCCCCTTCATCCCGTTGCCCGGCAGGCGTTGCTGGCCTCTCTGGACGAGGGGTGGGCCGACCCCGCTCGGCTGTACCGGGAGGGCCGTCGGGCCCGGCTCCTGCTGGACGCCGCTCGGGAGGCCGCCGCCGAGGCCGTGGGATGCCGAGCCGACGAACTGGTGTTCACGTCCTCCGGAACACGTGCCGTGCACTCCGGGATCGCGGGGGTGTTGGCGGGACGGCGGCGGGTCGGGAGTCACCTGATGGTGTCGGCGGTCGAACACTCTTCGGTGCTGCATGCGGCGGAGGTGCACGAGGCCGGGGGCGGGACGGTCACCCAGGTGGGTGTGGACCGGCTCGGCGCCGTCGATGCGAGGGCGTACGCCGAGGCCCTGCGTCCCGACACCGCGCTGGCCTGTCTGCAGTCCGCCAACCACGAGGTGGGGACGGAGCAGCCGGTGGCCGAGGTGGCGGCGGTGTGCCGGGAGGCCGGGGTGCCGTTGCTGGTGGACGCGGCGCAGTCGTTGGGGTGGGGGCGGGTCGACGGGGACTGGTCCGTGTTGACCGGCAGCGCCCATAAGTGGGGTGGCCCGTCCGGAGTCGGTCTGCTCGTCGTACGGAAGGGTGTGCGGTTCGCGGCTCAAGGCCCCGCCGACGAGCGGGAGTCCGGGCGGGCCGCCGGCTTCGAGAACATCCCGGCGATCGTGGCGGCGGCGGCCTCGCTGCGGGCCGTACGGGCGGAGGCCGCCGCCGAGGCCGTACGTCTACGGGAGTTGACGGACCGTATCCGGGCCCGGGTGCCGTCGCTGGTAGCGGATGTCGAGGTGGTCGGGGACCCGACGCGCCGACTGCCGGGCATCGTCACCTTCTCGTGTCTCTATGTCGACGGGGAGACATTGCTGCACGAGCTGGACCGTGAAGGATTCTCTGTCTCTTCCGGGTCGTCCTGTACGAGCAGCACGTTGACGCCGAGCCATGTGCTGAAGGCCATGGGTGTGCTCAGCGAGGGCAACGTCCGGGTGTCGCTGCCGCCGGGGACGCCGGAGGAGGACGTCGAGCGCTTCCTGTCGGTGCTGCCGGACACGGTCGCGACGGTCCGGGAGAAGCTGGGGGCACCGGTCCCCACGACCGTCGCACACGAGGACGCCCTGCTCGTGGACGCCCTCGGCAAGCGCTGCCCGATCCCGGTCATCGAGCTGGCGAAGGTCATCGGCGACGTGCCGGTGGGGGGCACGATCCGCGTCCTGTCGGACGACGAGGCGGCCCGCCTGGACATCCCGGCGTGGTGCGAGATGCGGGGGCAGGAGTACGTGGGGGAAGAGGAGGCGGAGAGGGGTACGGCGTATGTGGTGCGAAGGGCGAGCTGAGGGGATGGGGGGTCCCCCGCGCTCTTGACGGGCCGCAGGCCCGAAAGGGGCGCGGGGCTGTGTCGATATGCGGCTCCGCCGCGTGGGCGCGACCAGCCACATCGAACCGGCAGTCGACAACGCACCCACCGAAGCGACCCAGAAGTCGCCGAGGCCCCCTCTAGCCCAGGTGCGCCTGAACCTCCCGGGCGGCGTCATCCCCGTACGCCTTGGTGAACCGCTGCATGAAGTGGCCCCGCCGCAGCTCGTACTCCTGCGTACCGACCGTCTCGATGACGAGGGTCGCGAGCATGCACCCCACCTGCGCGGCCCGCTCCAGCGAGACCTCCCACGCCAGCCCGGACAGGAACCCGGCGCGGAAGGCGTCGCCGACGCCCGTGGGGTCGGCCTTGCGCTCCTCGTCGGGGCAGCCGACCTCGATGGGGTCGTGACCGGCCCGCTCGATGCGGACGCCCTGCGCGCCGAGGGTGGTCACCCGGTGGCCGACCTTGCCGAGGATCTCGGCGTCCGACCAGCCGGTCTTGGACTCGATGAGGCCCTTCTCGTACTCGTTGGAGAAGAGGTACGTGGCGCCGTCCAGCAGTATCCGGATCTCGTCGCCGTCCATGCGCGCGATCTGCTGGGAGAAGTCGGCGGCGAACGGGATGCTCCGGGAGCGGCACTCCTCGGTGTGACGGAGCATCGCCTTGGGGTCGTCGGCGCCGATGAGGACGAGGTCGAGGCCGCCGATCCGGTCCGCGACGGTCTTCAGCTCGATGAGGCGGGCCTCGCTCATCGCGCCGGTGTAGAAGGAGCCGATCTGGTTGTGGTCGGCGTCCGTGGTGCATACGAAGCGGGCCGTGTGCAGGGTCTCGGAGATGCGCACCGAGGCCGTGTCCACACCGTGCCGGTCGAGCCACGCGCGGTACTCGTCGAAGTCGGCGCCCGCCGCGCCGACCAGGATCGGGTTGGTGCCGAGCTGTCCCATGCCGAACGCGATGTTCGCGCCGACGCCGCCTCGGCGTACGTCCAGCTGGTCGACGAGGAAGGAGAGGGAGACCGTGTGCAGTTGGTCCGCGACGAGTTGGTCGGCGAAGCGGCCCGGGAAGGTCATCAGATGGTCTGTGGCGATGGAGCCGGAGACTGCGATACGCACGGCGAGGACACGCTCCTGCGGGAGAGAGGATTGACAGTTCACGCTACCGGGTCGTCCGCGCGCCCTGAAGCAGGCAAAACTACCCGATAGTAGGGCTTTCTTCGTGAGGTTCCCAGTGCATACGGTGCCGTTATGACGAACCCCAAGATCCATGGCACCGTCCCGTTCGACCTGGACGGCGACCTCGCGGCGCTGCGCGGCGACTGCGCCCGGATGGTCTCGCACTGGGCCGCCCCCGCGAAGGTCATTACGGCTCCGGTGTCCCCTTCGCTCATCCATGGGGTGACGGTGCCGGCGACCTCCGCGCGGCTCGTGGACGCGATGTCCGACTACGGCGACTGAGGTCACCGCGCGGTTTCATCGATCCCCAGTGGGAACCGCTTGCTCCCGCGCCGCGTCCCATCGCTGTCCCCCGTATAGGGGATGCGGTGTACGACCAGCCGAAGGAGCGATGCGGTGAACTCCGAGCGACCCGACAACCCCGAGACCCCGGACGAGGGCCCCGAGCCCGACGCCACGGAGCGGATCGGGGCGGTCGGGGATGACGTCACCGAGGCCGCTGAGGCCGGGCCCGACGCGGCCGACAAGGCCGGGCCCGACCCCTCCGACGAGGCCGACGAGGCCGACGAGGGCGCGTCTGACGCCGCCCGTGAGGTCGAGCCTGATGTCGGCGCCGACGACGGTCATGTCGTCGAGGTCGGTGGTGCCGGGAAGCCCCGGCGGCGCCGTCCTCGGGTGGCTGTCGCGGCGGTGGCCGCCACGGTACTGCTGGTCGGGGTCGGTGGGGCGTATCTGGCGACGAGCGCGTCCGGGGGTTCGGAAGGTTCCGGTGGGTCCGCTGCTTCCGGAGGCGACGGCACTCCCCCGGCGCTGGCGCTCGACGGCTACGGCGGGGGCGGTTCCAACGGCATAGCCCCCGGTGAGCCCAACCCCAACGGCGTGACGTATCGCGCGGACGGTGAGCTGCCCGACGGTCCCGACTCGGCCCCGGTGTACTCCGTGAAGGGCGAGGTCACGGCCGCCGAGGTGGCCCGCCTCGCGAAGGCACTCGGCATGGAGGGCAAGCCGACGGCCGAGGGCGAGACCTGGCGGGTCGGGAGCGTGGCCGACGGTTCGGGGGCGAGTCTCCAGGTCGGCAAGCAGTCGCCGGGGACCTGGACGTTCAACCGGTACGCGCAGGGCACCGACAACTGCCAGAAGGTCGACGTCTGCACCGCCGGTACGACGGCCGGGGGTGCCGAGGCCGCGGATCCGGTGAGCGAGGCGGTCGCCGAGAAGGCGGCGGCCCCGATCCTGAAGGCCGTCGGCCAGGACGACGCCAAGGTGGACGCCACCCGGCTCATCGGGGCCATCCGGGTGGTGAACGCCGATCCCGAGGTCGGTGGGCTGCCCACATACGGCTGGGCGACCGGCGTCCAGGTGGGCGCCGACGGCCAAGTGGTCGCCGGCAGCGGCAACCTG
Source organism: Streptomyces ipomoeae 91-03 (assembly GCF_000317595.1). Classification (GTDB taxonomy): domain Bacteria; phylum Actinomycetota; class Actinomycetes; order Streptomycetales; family Streptomycetaceae; genus Streptomyces; species Streptomyces ipomoeae. The sequence continues at coordinate 13,727 of NZ_AEJC01000047.1, forward strand.
AAGGCCCCGGTGAAGGGCGACACGTACCCCGTGGTCGACGCGGAACGGGCCCTGGACCTGATGAACGGCTCGGGGCAGGGCGTCGGCACCGCGCGCGAGGACCTCGGCGGCTGCGCCACTCCCGTACCGATGGACGGGGGCAACGGAACGATCAGGGCGGACGAGTCACCGTGCGAGCCGGCGACGACGCTGCCGAAGCCGGAGGCCGTGACCGTCGAGAACGCGGTGTTCGGGCTCGCCTCGCACCATGTGGACGGGCGGCCGGCGCTGGTGCCGTCCTGGATGTTCGAGGTACGGCCGACGGGGGCCGGGGAGAGCTACACCGTCACGCATCCGGCGGTCGACCCGAAGTACCTGGCCTCGCCGGAGCCGCGCTCAGAGCCGACCGAGCGGCCCGGCGACGACCCGACCACCGGTCCCACGTCCCGCGATGTCGAGATCCAGGGCTACACGGCCGACGGCAAGGAGCTGACCGTGTCCTTCTGGGGCGGGGTGTGCAGCGACTACTCGGCCTCGGCGACCGAGGAGAAGGGCAAGGTGACGGTCACCGTGACCGACACCCCGTGGGAGGGCAAGGTCTGCATCATGATCGCCAAGGTGGTGGAGCGGACCGTGCGGCTCGACCAGCCGCTCGGCGACCGCAAGGTGGTCGGCTCGGACGGCAAGGAGATCCCGGAGGGCGGGATCGCGGAGCTGGAGCCGCAGTAGTACCGCAGTGGCACCGCCGCGGTGATGCCCGAGGTCCGTGCCGGCACACATACACCAGCGCACATAGAGCACATATATACGAAGGCCGCATGCACCAGAGTCGCGGCCAGGCTGAACACGTCCGCGGCCTC
>NZ_AEJC01000048.1 GCF_000317595.1 Streptomyces ipomoeae 91-03
AGACAACCCCACCCTCCGAGCTACTGGGCGGGCGGCGATGCGGCGCAGCCACTCGGCGCCGGGTGACTGGGTGGCTGCGGTCACCCCACGTGGCTCACTCGGCGGAGCCGTTAGGCTGGGGGCGTGGCAGTCGTCGATGTATCCGAAGAGCTGAAGTCCCTCTCCTCGACCATGGAGTCGATCGAGGCCGTTCTGGACCTTGAGAAGCTGAGGGCAGACATCGCCGTGCTCGAGGAGCAGGCGGCCGCGCCGTCCCTGTGGGACAACCCGGACGAGGCGCAGAAGATCACCAGCAAGCTGAGCCACCTGCAGGCCGAGGTCAGGAAGGCCGAGGCGCTGCGCGGGCGGATCGACGATCTCGCCGTGCTCTTCGAGATGGCCGAGGAGGAGGACGACCCGGACACCCGCGCCGAGGCCGAGGCGGAGCTGGCCTCCGTCAAGAAGGCGCTGGACGAGATGGAGGTCCGGACGCTCCTCAGCGGGGAGTACGACGCCCGTGAGGCGCTGGTCAACATCCGCGCGGAGGCGGGTGGCGTCGACGCCGCCGACTTCGCCGAGAAGCTGCAGCGGATGTACCTGCGCTGGGCGGAGCAGCACGGCTACAAGACCGAGGTGTACGAGACGTCGTACGCGGAAGAGGCCGGCATCAAGTCGACCACCTTCGCCGTGCAGGTGCCGTACGCGTACGGGACGCTCTCCGTGGAGCAGGGCACCCACCGGCTCGTCCGGATCTCGCCGTTCGACAACCAGGGGCGGCGCCAGACCTCCTTCGCCGGTGTGGAAGTGCTTCCCGTCGTCGAGCAGTCCGACCACGTCGAGATCGACGAGAGCGAACTGCGCATCGACGTCTACCGGTCCTCCGGCCCGGGTGGTCAGGGCGTCAACACGACCGACTCCGCGGTCCGCATCACCCACCTGCCCACCGGCATCGTGGTCTCCTGCCAGAACGAGCGGTCGCAGATCCAGAACAAGGCCACCGCCATGAACGTCCTCCAGGCGAAGCTGCTCGAGCGGCGTCGGCAGGAGGAACAGGCCAAGATGGACGCGCTCAAGGGCGACGGCGGCAACTCCTGGGGAAACCAGATGCGTTCGTACGTCCTGCACCCGTACCAGATGGTCAAGGACCTCCGGAACAACTACGAAGTCGGCAATCCCGAGGCCGTGTTCAACGGCGAGATCGACGGTTTCCTCGAGGCCGGAATTCGCTGGCGCAAGCAGCAGGAGAAGTAGTAGGGGCTACTGCGCCGGAAGCGAAGAGCTCTTTGTCGACAAGGCAACTGCCGTCCATCGGTCGGCAGTTGCCTTGTGTGCGTGGGGATGTCTGGGTTTTACGTCACAGCCACATGTATTCACCACGGTCAAATGCCAGTGAACGGGACATCGCGTACGCAACGACCTTGACGTTGCTGGGAAAACTGGGAAGGCTGGCGCGTGGCATGCGCATTACTGGGGCGCATGTGAACCGGGGGTCTTCGAAGTGAAGCGACTTCCCCGTTGATCGCGGCCCCGGGCGCTGCTCCATTTACTGATGAGCTACTGGGGGTAGCAGCCATATGACGAAGAAGACACGGATCCGTGTGGCGCGTATAGCCGCGGGTGCCGTGATCGCCGCCGGCGCGTCGCTGACCGCCGCGGGTGCCGCTTCCGCGCTGGACCTCGATGTCGTCAACATCGGTGTCGGCGCCGATGACGATGTCTCCGCCAACGTCGGCGTCTCGGTCAACACCGGTGACACCGATGGCACCACCGAAGGCAACACCATCATCGGTGCGACCACGACGAGCATCGGTGGCAGCACGACCGACGGTGGTACGACGACGGACGGCGGGACCACGACCGACGGTGGCACCACCACGGACGGCGGGACCACCACCGATGGCGGCACCACCACGGACGGTGGGACCACGACCGACGGCGGTACGACGACGGACGGCGGCACCACGACCGACGGTGGTACGACGACGGACGGTGGCACCACGACCGATGGTGGCACCACCACGGACGGCGGGACCACGACCGACGGCGGCTCGACCTCGAACGGCACGGGCAACGGCGGCTCCACGTCCAACGGCACCGGCAACGGCGGTTCGACCTCGAACGGCACCGGCAACGGCGGTTCGACCTCCAACGGCACCGGCAACGGCGGCGGTTCCTCGACCACCGGCGGCGACTCCACGAGCGGTTCCTCCACCACCGGTGGCTCCGGCGACGGTGGCTCCACCGGCACCGACCCCGACGGCGGCAACGACGAGGTCGTCCAGGAAGAGGGCTCCTCGGCACTGACCGACACCGGTTCCGAGACCGAGGCCCAGGGCGCCGGCAGCGGCGAGCTGGCCGAGACCGGTGCCGCCGAGACCACGTTCCTGCTGGTCGGCGCGGCCACGATGATCGCCGGTGGTATCGGCTTCCGGCTGCTGCCGCGCCTGATGGCCGGCCGCGGCGCCGCCGCGTAACGCATCCGCGTACAGCCGCACAACGCGCACAAGCACAGACAGACGTGAGG
>NZ_AEJC01000049.1 GCF_000317595.1 Streptomyces ipomoeae 91-03
GCTCACCCCCGACCCGGTGAGCCGCCGCGTGCGCCGCTGCCGGGCCGCGCGCTTGAGGTCCTTGTACGCGGCGTCGGCACCGGCGACGAGAAGCGCCGCCAGCACCGCGCCCACGACCTCGTGGCCGGCCAGCCACTGCCACGTCAGCCCGGCCGCGGTGAGAGCGGCGCCGACCGTACGGAGGATCCCCGTGGTGCGGAGGACCTCGCACAGCCAGTAAAGGGCCCGGCGGAAGCCGAACCCCTGGGAGATTTCGGGGGTGACGACGCACCCCGGGGAGGCCTGGACAGGCTGGAGAACCCAGCCGATACCCGGCATAAAACGCCACAACATGAAGCACCGCCTCCTGCGGATGTCGCACTCAAAGCCTGGACGGATCACGGAAGAACGGGGGTTAGCGGGCCCCCACACAGCGGCCGGAGAACCGGCGACCGCGCATCTCAGAGTCTGGACCTTCCGCATGACGGATTCAACTGAGGTTTGCGACGCCCCCCGTTGCCCCACCGGGGGCGTCAACAGCGTTCTACAGAAACACTCCTGACACCCAATAAGGGGCATTCCGGTCAAACTCCCCTCGCCGCTCAACGCGTGAGGCAACATTCATGTCCGGGGAGCGTCCAGCCGACGTCCGGCAGGCTTCACGACACGGACGCGAACCCGCAGGCCTCTCCACAGGAGCACGTCCCGCACGTCCGGCAGCGTCCGAAGCCGTCCGGCTACGTCCGAGGGATGGAAGTATTAGGTAAACAGGGTTCACCTTGTTGCCCAGAGCCCGCCTCCTTAGCCTGGACGGACTCGACGGAGAAGTGTTTAGCGGCACGACTCCCAAATGTGACGAGCGTCACATCAAGCCAGGTCCGTGCCCGAGGGTACGGACCTGCTGCTTTTCCGCTTCCCGCCCGAGGTCATGCCCGGCGGCGCCGGCCGAAGATGCCGCCGCCGGTCGGCGGCTGGTCGGTCTGCTCCTGGGCGGCTTCGGCGGCGCGCTGGCGGTAGCTGAGGCAGGGGCCGCACTCGCCGCCGGGCATCAGGCCGTCTGCGGGGTAGACGAAGCGCTGGCAGGTCGGGCACACCCACTTGCCCGCCTCCAACCGGCGGCGCTCGGCTTCCCGCTCGCGCCGGGCGTGCTCGAGTTTGGCCTCCTGCGCCTTGCGGCGGGCCTGGTCGCGCACCGAGTAGGCGCGGTAGTCGTCGGGGTTGTCGAGCGCGTCCGGTGGCCGGCTACACGGTCCGCCACAGCGGCACCTCCCGCCCAGCCAGGCTGACGCGGCGGGCGAAGAACCGGCGGTAGCGCTCGATCTTGTCCGCCACGATCGGCGGGCCCTCGGTGCCGTTGTCGACCTCCACGAACAGCAGCGGCACCACGTCATCAGCACGTGCGCCGCACGGATCGCGCGGTGCTGCGCGGTGGTGTCGGACGGCGCCGCGAGGGCGAGCCGGTCGGAGAGAGCGGCCCGCCGAAGCAGTAGCGCCCGCTCGTCAGCGTCGACGCTGCGGTACATGGCGAAGTAGGAGGCGTTGAGCAGTCAGTCGACGGCCGCCCCTCCCATTCCCCGGCCCGGGCGGGAAATTCACCGCCTCGCGCGTACGCGACACACGCGCGCCTTAAGGTCCCGCACGCAGGACACCGATCCCCCGGCCGGGGAGTGGGGCGGGGCCGGTGCCTAGAGGGCGGCGGTGGCCCACACGCTTGGCGAGGAGTCGTGGGCGCGGCCCGGCCCGCACCGGTTGGGCCCGGCATGGCGGAGATCGGGCGGGGCCGCGCCGGGTCTCGTATGCCGCTTCCTCATCCGCCTGCGGGGCGCCGCCCGCGCCTAGCGGGCGGCGTGGCTACCTCGTCGTGCTGGTGCTGGTCTCGCGGGCGGGGTTCTCACCCTCCGTCGTGGTCTTGTTGCCCCCTCCGAGCAACAAGACCAGGGTGGTGATGACCACCGCGGCGGTCCCGATGGCGCCGACGACGTCGCCGCGGCTGGCCGGCGCGGTCGAAGTGCGGGTGTGCTTGTAGACGATGTAGCCCACCACGATGCCCACGAGCAGGATCGCGGCACCGAGGGGCTCGATGTACACGGTCACTTCGCGCCCCCGCCTCGCGGAGAGTTCGCGGTGCCCTTCGCCGTCGCGGTCGCGGTGGCCTGGGCGGTCGTCTGCTTCCGGGGCTTGCGCGGCCGGACGGCGGCTGTGCGCTGGTACTGGTAGGTCATGGTCACGCCCATGGGGGCCAGCGGGGCCTTGGTGCAGTGCTCCCGACGCTCCACCAGGTCGAGGTCGAGGAGCTTCTTCAGGCCCCGCTCGTGCGTGTCGGCCGACCAGCCGTACCACTCGGGCGCCTTCTCCGCGGGGAAGGCCGACCAGTTCTTCTCGCGCGCCACGACCAGCAGGAGCGCGAGGGCCGGCAGGTCCAGCTGCTCGTCGTAGCCCTTCGTCCAGAAGGTCGCCGGAATCTGCAGGAAGAGGTTGTCCTCCGTGTCACCGCGGGGGCGGTCGTAAGGCTGGCCGCTGCCGTCCTCCCGCAGCAGGGTGACCGTGATCATGGTCCCCGTGCGGTGGCAGGTGATCAGCCGACGCTCCTCGAGACGGCGCAGGGTGCGCCAGGCGCCGGTACGGGCGGACTGCTCGGTCACGGTCTGCCCGATGTCCATCATCCGGGCCCACACGGCGCTGTCGTGCGTGGTCGACCAGCCGTTCGTCCCGCTGCTGCACGCGGCCACAATCATCAGGTAGGCCTTGAGCCCCCGCAGGTCTCGTCCCGTGACGAACTCCTTGAGCGGTCCGTGACGGCTCACGGCTCCCTTGACGGCCTGCACGAAGGTCTTGCGCAGGGGCACGTTGGTACGGACCGAGCGCTTGAGGACCGCTGTACGGGTGTCCCTGCCGGTCGCCTTGTTCTTCTGCATGTCCCGCTCGGCGGGCGTTGTCGTCTTCATGCCCCTGAAGGTAGCCGTCTCAGTCGGCCGCACCCAAACGTTTCAGCCCTCAGTCCGGCGGACGTGCCAGCGGGTATATGAGAAGGCGTACATGAGAAAGCCAAGTGAAAGATCAAGGTGAGAGTCCAAGGTGACAGCTCAACATGGGAGAACAAACCTGTCAGCGGTGCAGACGATCCAGCGCGCCGGACTGCACGCGCCGCCGGAAGCCCTCCGGCGCGACGGCGGCGCCGCCCGACCACCTCGCCCACCCAGCGCCTCTGTGTGCCACATCACACCCTTGCGGCCCGTACATCCCCGAAACCGCCTCGAGGACATCAGACTCAGG
>NZ_AEJC01000050.1 GCF_000317595.1 Streptomyces ipomoeae 91-03
ACTGCCGATATGGGCCGGCGAGGCCGTCGACCTCATCCACGACGTGCCCTCCGCCACCGACCTGGTCGCGACCCTCGCCGACCAGGCGGAGACGGCCCTGGCCCGAGCCGGCGGACGGTGACGGACGCCGGCCGGCGCGAACGGGGAGCCGATGGCCCCGAGCCCGGAGTGGTGAGCGCGGAGGCGCGTGCGTTCGCCCCATGTTGGCGCACGCCACAGCGGCCAGGGCATGACCAGCCCGCGCCCATGTACTAGAGTTATCTCGACATCGAGATATCTGCCGAGGCGTACCGTAGCCGCGCGCCGTCATCGAGTCTGGCGGTAAGGGTTACCTAACTTAGCCTTACCTTAACGGATCGGCCAAGAGGGCGTGGCGGCAGGATGCGGTGGTACGCGCACATGGAATGAAGGAGACTGTCGTGTCGGCGAACAGCTTCGACGCCCGCAGCACGCTGCAGGTGGGCGACGAGTCGTACGAGATCTTCCGGCTGGACAAGGTGGAAGGCTCGGCTCGCCTTCCGTACAGCCTGAAGGTGCTGCTGGAGAACCTTCTCCGTACCGAGGACGGCGCGAACATCACCGCCGACCACATCCGGGCCCTCGGCGGCTGGGACTCGCAGGCCCAGCCCAGCCAGGAGATCCAGTTCACGCCGGCCCGCGTGATCATGCAGGACTTCACCGGCGTTCCCTGTGTCGTGGACCTCGCGACCATGCGTGAGGCCGTCCGTGACCTCGGTGGCGACCCGGCGAAGATCAACCCGCTGGCCCCGGCCGAGCTGGTCATCGACCACTCCGTCATCGCCGACAAGTTCGGCACCAACGACGCCTTCGCGCAGAACGTCGAGCTGGAGTACGGCCGCAACCGCGAGCGCTACCAGTTCCTGCGCTGGGGCCAGACCGCCTTCGACGAGTTCAAGGTCGTCCCGCCCGGCACCGGCATCGTCCACCAGGTGAACATCGAGCACCTCGCCCGTACGGTCATGGTCCGCAACGGACAGGCCTACCCCGACACCCTGGTCGGCACCGACTCCCACACCACCATGGTCAACGGCCTCGGTGTGCTGGGCTGGGGCGTCGGCGGTATCGAGGCCGAGGCCGCCATGCTGGGCCAGCCGGTCTCCATGCTCATCCCGCGTGTCGTCGGCTTCAAGCTGACCGGTGAGCTCACCCCCGGCACCACCGCCACCGACCTGGTGCTGACCATCACCGAGATGCTCCGCAAGCACGGTGTCGTCGGCAAGTTCGTCGAGTTCTACGGCGAGGGCGTCGCCGCCACCTCGCTCGCGAACCGCGCCACCATCGGCAACATGTCGCCGGAGTTCGGCTCGACCGCCGCGATCTTCCCGATCGACGCCGAGACCATCAACTACCTGAAGCTGACCGGCCGTTCGGCCCAGCAGCTCGCGCTCGTCGAGGCGTACGCCAAGGAGCAGGGCCTCTGGCTCGACCCGGCCGCCGAGCCCGACTTCTCCGAGAAGCTGGAGCTCGACCTCTCCACGGTCGTCCCCTCCATCGCCGGCCCGAAGCGCCCGCAGGACCGCATCGTCCTCGCGAACGCCGCCGAGCAGTTCAAGACGGACGTCCGCAACTACGTCGACACCGTGGACGAGGCCGGCCAGGAGTCCTTCCCGGCCTCCGACGCCCCGGCCGTCGCCCCGAACGGCGCCCCGTCCAACCCGGTCACCGTGACCGCCCCCGACGGCTCGACGTACGAGATCGACCACGGTGCCGTGACGGTCGCCGCCATCACCTCCTGCACCAACACCTCGAACCCGTACGTCATGGTCGCCGCCGCGCTCGTCGCGAAGAAGGCCGTGGAGAAGGGCCTGACCCGCAAGCCGTGGGTCAAGACCACCCTCGCCCCGGGCTCCAAGGTCGTCACCGACTACTTCGACAAGGCGGGCCTGACCCCGTACCTCGACAAGGTCGGCTTCAACCTCGTCGGCTACGGCTGCACCACCTGCATCGGCAACTCCGGCCCGCTGCCGGAGGAGGTCTCCAAGGCCGTCAACGACCACGACCTCGCGGTCACCTCGGTCCTCTCCGGCAACCGGAACTTCGAGGGCCGGATCAACCCGGACGTCAAGATGAACTACCTGGCCTCCCCGCCGCTGGTCGTCGCGTACGCCATCGCGGGCTCCATGAAGGTGGACATCACCAAGGACGCCCTCGGCACCGACCAGGACGGCAAGCCGGTCTACCTGACCGACATCTGGCCGACCGAGGCCGAGGTCAACGACGTCGTGGCGAACGCCATCGGCGAGGACATGTTCAACAAGTCCTACCAGGACGTCTTCGCGGGCGACGCCCAGTGGCAGGCGCTGCCGATCCCGACCGGCAACACCTTCGAGTGGGACCCGCAGTCCACCTACGTCCGCAAGCCCCCGTACTTCGAGGGCATGGGCATGGACCCGGAGCCGGTCTCCGACATCTCCGGTGCCCGCGTCCTCGCCAAGCTGGGCGACTCGGTCACCACCGACCACATCTCCCCGGCCGGCGCCATCAAGGCCGACACCCCGGCCGGCAAGTACCTCACCGAGCACGGCGTCGAGCGCCGCGACTTCAACAGCTACGGCTCGCGCCGCGGCAACCACGAGGTCATGATCCGCGGTACGTTCGCCAACATCCGCCTGCGCAACCAGATCGCGCCGGGCACCGAGGGCGGCTACACGCGTGACTTCACGCAGGAGGGCGGCCCGGTCTCCTTCATCTACGACGCCTCCCGCAACTACATCGAGCAGGGCGTCCCGCTCGTCGTCCTCGCGGGCAAGGAGTACGGCTCCGGCTCGTCCCGCGACTGGGCGGCCAAGGGCACCGCGCTGCTGGGCGTCAAGGCCGTCATCGCCGAGTCGTACGAGCGCATCCACCGCTCGAACCTCATCGGCATGGGCGTCCTCCCGCTGCAGTTCCCGGAGGGCGCCTCGGCCGAGTCCCTCGGTCTGACCGGCGAGGAGTCCTTCTCCATCGCGGGCGTCGAGGAGCTCAACAACGGCACCACGCCGCGCACGGTCAAGGTCACCACCGACACGGGCGTCGAGTTCGACGCGGTCGTCCGCATCGACACCCCCGGTGAGGCCGACTACTACCGCAACGGCGGCATCATGCAGTACGTGCTGCGCAACCTGATCCGCAACTGAGCGGACCGGTAAGGCAGTCGAGGGCCGCACTCCCTGTTCGTCAGGGGGTGCGGCCCTCGCCGTGTCCGGCCCGGGAGTCCTGGTCATCGGCCCGCCTCAGATGGAACACAGCGTTCTCTCAGCCGACCGGGACATGATCCGTACATGGCTGGCACCTCCACGACCCGAAACGGCCGAGTCCG
>NZ_AEJC01000051.1 GCF_000317595.1 Streptomyces ipomoeae 91-03
CCCCAGCCGTGTGCACGGCGGTGACGCGGGGTGACAGAGTGCCGTCGTTTGTCCTGTGAGCTGCCTCCCATCTCCTGTGAGGAGACCCTCAAAGCGGCCAAACGATCATTGCCGGATGAAACAGTGGCTGGGCATTGCTCATGCGTTCTTTGCGGGCTGTCAAGTTCACTTCACGGCTGTTCCCGGTCAAAGATCAATAATTAACTCCCCGGGAGTACGTTCTGTGGCAGCCCTTGCGCTCTGGTGCGTCCGGCACCGTCTCGTCGCCGTACTTCTGTGGCTTCTCGCGTTCGCCGGCACGGTCGCCGGCGCCGCCGTGGCCGGATCCGCGTACTCGAACGACTACAAGACCCCGGGAACCGAATCCAGCCGCGCCGCCGAACTCCTGAGCGAGGGCTTCCCCCGCACCAGCGGCGACAGCGCCACCGTCGTCTGGCACTCCGTCGGCGGGACCGTACGGGCCGCCGCCGTCGAGCAGACGATGACGAAGACCCTCGACGACATCGCCGATCTGCCGGGCGTCGCCGCCGTGACCGACCCGTACGACGGCGCCGACGGCGGCCGGATCAGCGAGGACGGCCGTACCGCGTACGCCACCGTCACCTTCGACAAGCCGGCCGAGGACGTCGACAAGGCCGAGGCCCGGGCCGTCGTCGGCACCGCGAAGGCCGCCGAGGGCGACGGGCTCCAGGTGGAGCTGGGCGGTAGCGCGATCGGGCTCACCGAGACCACCGGCGGGCATCTCGCCGAGGTCGTCGGCGTGCTCGTCGCCGCCGTGGTCCTCTTCCTCGCCTTCGGCTCGCTCGCCGCCAGCCTGCTGCCGATCGCGACCGCCCTGGTCAGTGTCGGCACCGCCTACGCGGGCATCACACTGCTCGGGCACGCCATGACGGTGGCCGACTTCGCGCCCATGCTGGGCACCCTGATCGGCCTCGGCGTCGGCATCGACTACGCGCTGTTCATCGTGACCCGCCATCGCAAGGGGCTGAAGCGCGGGCTGCCCGTGGAGGAAGCCGCGCGGAACGCGGTCGCCACCACCGGGCGGGCCGTCGTGTTCGCGGGCGCCACCGTTTGCATAGCCCTCCTCGGGATGCTGATCCTGCGGCTCGGCTTCCTCAACGGCGTCGCGATCGCCGCCTCGCTCACCGTGGTCCTCACCGTGGCCGCCTCCGTGACCCTGCTGCCCGCGCTGCTGTCGTTCATCGGCACGCGGGCACTCGGCCGCCGTGAGCGCCGTCGCCTCGCCGAGCACGGCCCCGAACCGGAGCTGCCCACCGGCTTCGCCGCCCGCTGGTCCACCTTCGTCGAGCGGCACCCCAAGAAGCTCGGCGCGATCGCCCTCGTCGTCATGGCCCTGCTCGCCCTGCCCACCCTCGGGCTGCGCCTGGGCACCTCCGACCAGGGCAACGACCCCAAGGCGACCACCACACGCCAGGCGTACGACCTCCTCGCCGACGGCTTCGGCGCCGGAGTGAACGGCCCGCTCACCCTCGTCACCGAGGTCCACGGCGGCGCCGACAAGCTCGCGCTCGACAACCTCGACGCCTCCCTCAGGGCCACCGACGGCGTCTCGACGGTCACCCCGGTGACGTACAACACGGGCGGCGACACCGCGTACCTCACCGTCGTACCGGACTCCTCCCCGCAGTCCGAGCGGACCAGCGACCTCGTCGAACGGCTGCGCGACGAGGTGTTGCCGCGCGCCGAGACCGGAACCGACCTGGATGTCCACGTAGGAGGGGTGACCGCCGGTTACGACGACTTCGCCGACGTCATCGTCGGCAAGCTCCCGCTGTTCGTCGGGGTCGTCATCGGGCTCGGCTGTCTGCTGCTCCTGCTCGCCTTCCGGTCGATCGGCATCCCGCTGAAGGCCGCCGCGATGAACGTGGCCGCCGTAGCCGCCGCGTTCGGCGTGGTCGTCGCGATCTTCCAATGGGGCTGGGGCAGCGAACTGATGGGCCTCGGCAGCGCCGGGCCGATCGAGCCCTTCCTCCCCGTGATCATGGTGTCGGTCCTCTTCGGACTCTCCATGGACTACCAGGTCTTCCTGGTCAGCCGAATGTACGAGGAGTGGCTGGAGACCGGCGACAACCGGCGCGCGGTCCGCGTCGGCCTCGCCGAGACCAGCCGTGTGATCAACTCCGCGGCGGTCATCATGATCTCCGTCTTCCTCGCCTTCGTCCTCAGCGGCGACCGCGTGATCGCCATGTTCGGCATCGCGCTCGCCTCCGCCGTCGCCCTCGACGCCTTCGTCCTGCGTACGCTCCTCGTCCCCGCCCTCATGCACCTGCTCGGTGGCGCCAACTGGTGGCTGCCCCGCTGGCTCGACCGCCGGATGCCGCGCATCAGCATCGAACCGCCCGAGAGCCGCGCCGCCCATGAAAGGCTGGCCGCCACGACGGACGCCGAGGCGGCGGACGTACTGGCGGGGGACACCGACGTGGTGGACGCCGACGCGAAGGACGTACGGGCGAAGGAGCGGCAGCAGGATGTACGCGATATCCCTGGGTGACGACGGGGCCGAACTGCGGCCCCTGGAGCCCTGGCACGCCGAGGAGTTCCTGGCGCACCTGGAACGGGGACGGGAGTTCATCAACCAGTACGTCCCCTTCGGCTCGACCGCCACGGACGTGCCCTCCGCCCGTGCGGTGCTCCAGCGGTACGCGGACATGCGCGCCGCCGACACCGGCTCCCTGCACGGCATCTGGCTCGACGGGAAGCTCGTCGGCGGCGTCCTCTTCCTCAACTTCGACGCGGAGAACGCCAACTGCGAGGTCGGGTGCTGGCTCGAACCCGCCGGTACGGGGCGGGGGCTGGTCACGCGCGCGATGCGGATCCTGATCGACTGGGCGGTCGACGTACGCGGCATCCACCGGGTCGAGTGGATCGCGGCCTCCGGGAACCGGCCCAGCCTGAACGTGGCCCGGCGGCTGGGGATGTCCCGCGACGGGGTGCAGCGCGAGAGGTATCCCCACCGAGGGGTCCGGCACGACTTGGAGATATGGTCCGTTCTGGCGCCCGAATGGCGTGCGGCACGCGCCCGCAGCGCCCGCGACGATCATTAAGAGCCCTCTCAGACAACATTCGTACGGTGCGAGGTATGGGAACCAAGACAGCTGACGAGACCGGGGCCGGAACGGGCGCCGAGGCGAAGAACGACGCCGAGGCCAAGACCGACGAGAGCACGGTGGATGTGACCAAGGCCGACACGGAGTCGGCCGAGGCCGAGGCGGACGGCACCGAGGCGGTGGCGGCCGACGCCGAGTCGGCTGTGGAGGACGGCGACGAGGTGCCCGAGGCCTCGGTGAAGGAGCCGTCCGGTGTGGGCCAGGGCGCCGGGGCCGTCGTGTCCGCCGCGCTCGCCGTCGTCTCGCTGACCGGCAGCTGGGTCGGCACGGTGGCCTCCGCGCGCGAGACGATCACCGGCCAGCTGGAGATGCAGGCCGCGACCAACGCGTCCGTCGCCACACAGCTCCAGACGGTCTACGGCGACGCCTGGCAGGCGACCGCGCTGTGGAACGGCGTCTTCGCGCTGGTCGCCCTGCTCGTCGGCTTCGCGGTCCTGGCCCGCCCGGCGTTCGGCGCCCCGGGCAAGCCGCAGCCGGTCTGGATCAAGTCGGTCTCCTGGGCGGGCATCTCGCTCGCCGTCGTCGGCCTGTTCCTCGCGGTCCTCAAGTACACCGATGTCTGGCTCAGCCTGCCGTCCGTCAGCTGAGGCACACAGTCACACCGAGCCACACCGAGCCACACCGATTGGCGTCGATTCATCCCGAATCACCGGCGGCTCTGAGGG
>NZ_AEJC01000052.1 GCF_000317595.1 Streptomyces ipomoeae 91-03
CGCCGGGTGGCCCGCGCCAACGGCGGTGAGCCGGACGCGGGGCGCCGGCTGAAGTCATGGGCGCTGCGGGCCGGGCTCACGGACATCACCGCCACCTCCGCCACCTGGACGTACGCCACGGCCGACGAGCGGGCCTGGTGGAGCGGACTGTGGGCGGACCGGACGGTCGCCTCCTCGTACGCCGAGCGCGCCACGGAGAGCGGTCACGCGACGGCGGAGCAGCTGCGGGAGATCTCTGAGGCGTGGCGGGAGTGGGGGCGGCAGGAGGACGGCTGGTTCTCCGTTCTGCACGGCGAAATTCTCTGCCGCAAGACGGTCTGATCGCGCGTATTCTGGAAACCCGAACCATCAGGAGGTTCAGTAATGGTTCCTATCCTGCTGGTACTACTGCTGGTGCTGATTCTGTTCGGCGCCGGATTCGCCGTAAAGGTTCTCTGGTATATCGCACTGGCCGTTCTGGTCCTGTGGCTGCTCGGATTCCTGGTGCGCGGCACATCCGCCACCGGAGGCAGGGGCCGCTGGTACAGGTGGTGAAACAACGGCCCGAGAAACAAGGGCCCCCATGTCGCCCTCACCGGGCGCGGCGAGCAGCTCAAGGAGCGGGCCTCGGGCATCCCGGCCACGCTGGCCGCGACCACCGGGTTGCGCGGCGACGATGTGGCCCGGCTGCGCGAGGAGTTGTGGGAGCTGGCGGTACGGGCCGGGAGGGCGGCGGGCCGCTGAGCGGTGACCTTGGATTACCCATGGTTACTACCCCCTGGTAACCCGGCGGCGCCTACCGACCGGTACCTTGTGCACGATGTATT